>JAFYEL010000123.1 GCA_017544285.1 Lachnospiraceae bacterium
ACCGCAGCAGAGAGCCGCATCCGTGATACCGATATGGCAGCTGAGATGGTTACCTACAGCAAGAACAACATTCTTGCACAGGCAGGACAGTCAATGCTTGCACAGGCTAACCAGTCAAACCAGGGAGTGCTTTCACTTCTCGGCTAATAAAACGAAAAATTCGTACGCAAGGACGAGCCGGCGAAAGCCGGCTCGATCTTTTTAAAACGAAGATCAGAAAGGGAAGATCGAAATGATCGAGACCGAAGACAAGAAAGCGGAAACGACCGTAACACAAACCGGTGAGCAGGATCCCGGGACCTCAAAACCGGAGGGAGATAAGCCGGAGGAGAAAAAGCCGGCCGGGGTGCTGATGTTAGAACAGCCCATTTTGATAATGGCGGTGGTCATCATCATCCTGCTGTGCATCATCTGTTTTATCTTAGGAAGGCTTATCGCACCCGCCGCCACGGGAAAGGTATCCGCAGCGCAGGCCGGGGCGCAGTCTTCCGATATTCAAAAGACGGATGCCGGGGATCTGGGAAATATAAAAAAGGTTACGGCCAAGGATGCCCTCACCGTGGAGGACGGTATTGTTTCCTCAAAGCAGAGCGTCAGCAAAGCGGAAGTTTCAAGGGCGCCCGCTTCCTACGAGGCTGTAATGAACACCACCTGGGAGTTTGACTCCGGAATGCCCGTATCCCGGAACGCCTTTGTGGAAAACAGTGAGGATAATGCAAACACTGTTTACTATATTCTGGAATCCAATGATTTTCCCGGAAAGGAGCTCTACAGATCAAAGCTTCTTAAGCCCGGAGATGTGGACTACGAGATAACCCTTAATGAGGCTCTTCCCGACGGCGTATACGACGGAATGGTGACCTATTTCCTTTTGGACGATGAAGGCAAAGAAGTGGGAACGGTGTTCGCAGGGGTTACTCTCAAGGCAGGCAGTAACTGATCCCGGGGCTTATATAAGGAATGACCCGGAACTTATGGAAATTTCGGCGTAGATATGGTATAATATTTGCCACTATCAACTTAGGATAGTATCACGTAGGATCGTTTTAAGCAGAGTTGCGACATACAGGATCGCATTAAGGAGGTCTTTATCGTGAAAAAAAGATATTTAGCAGTGCTTCTGGCACTTTCACTTACCTTTACTTCCCAGGCTTTCACGGTTATGAGCTTCGCTGACGAAGAGCATACCGAGGACTCGGAGGATAAATCCGACAAGGAAGATAAGGAAGACAAAGAGGATAAAGAGGACAAGGAAGATAAAGAAGACAAGTCAGAGGATAAGTCAGAGGATAAGTCAGAGGACAATAGCTCTGACAGCTCTGACCCGGGTTCTTCATCCGAGGGCGCATCTTCGGAAGGAGGCTCTTCCGAGAGCGATACCTCCGAGAGCGAGACCGGCATGGATGAGCAGCAGGATGACTCTGTCAGCGATTCCGTCGAGGATTTTGTCAACGACGACGGTGACGATGTGGGCGCTCCCGAACCTGCGGAGGGCGATATGCTCAGGGGTATTTTCCCCACCACTCCCGTAGACGAAGAGGATGGTGACATCATCAGGGGCATCTTCCCCACCACCCCCGTCGAGGAGGAAGCGCGCACCGTTAAGGAAGAGTCCGAGGAAAAGGCAGTGGGTATATCCTCTGTGCCCGATCCCGATCAGCTGAACCTTCGTCCCGATGATGTGGTTTCCATGGTTATGCCCGTCATGACCAACGAAATGTACAATTTCACCATCGATCCCTACAACCTGCTCAGCAGGTATTCGGATGACTCCGGAAACTACGACGGCTCCAGCCTTTATTTCAAAAATTCCGGCGAAAAGGAGCTCTACTCCGGTATAAGCGATGCCGCCATGGCAAAGAACAAGAGCTCTCTTCCCGTCATCATGTATGTTTCCATAGACGTGGAAAACAAGGACGGCTGGGATGTTAAATACGCCGATCCCTCTAGTGTGAACGAGGGCGAGGACAAAGCCATCAACTTCTCCATAGTTCCCGTGGGTACCAGGGGAGAGGACCAGGTTTACTATACCGACAGAAAGATCAGCATAGATGAAAATGGCCACGCAGACGTAATGCTGCTCCTCAACGGAACGGCCGATAATTTCGAGATCACCGAGGAGGGCGTTAAGGCAAAAGAGGACGCCATCTGGGATTCCCTCGGATTTGCGGTGGCAGGTTCACTCAATCCCGGGGCAGACTGGTCCGACATCAACGCCAGATCCGAGGCGGGAGAGAAGATATCCCTTTGCGTATCCTGCCGCATGAAGCCTCTGGACGAAGAACAGAGAGCTGCCTTCGATGCAGGGGATTGCCTATACGACAGCGAGACGGGCATCATAGAATTCTGAGTGATCCATCCGGGGGCTTGCCCCCGGATGATTACAATATAAAGAATTAAGAGGAGATTATTGTGGAAAAAGGTTGTATCATCATCGCTATTGCGGTGTACATGGTCGTGCTCATTTATCTGGGCATCAGGTACACCAAAACCGGCACCAGCGTAGGAGACTACTATCTTGGCGGCAGAAAGCTGGGGCCCTTCGTAACAGCCATGAGTGCGGAAGCATCCGACATGTCATCATGGCTCCTTCTGGGACTTCCCGGAGTCGCATATGCCACCGGAATCTGTGATGCATTCTGGACGGCGCTGGGGCTGGGGATAGGTACCTATTTCAACTGGCTGCTATCCGCCAGAAGACTTCGTCACTACACGGAGATCACCAATTCCGTGACCATTCCCGATTTCTTTGAAAACCGCTTCAGGGACAAGAGCCACATCCTTATGGCTGTTTCGGCCATCGTTATCGTGGTGTTCTTCATCCCTTACACCGGATCGGGCTTCTCGGCCTGCGGTAAGCTGTTTTCCTCACTTTTCGGCATTGATTACATGACAGCCATGATAATCACCGCCATCATTATCATCGCCTACACCGCAGCCGGCGGATTCATGGCTGCATCCACCACTGACTTTATCCAGTCGGTTGTCATGAGTGTGGCTCTTATCACCGTTGTATGCTTCGGCGTTAAGGAGTGCGGCGGCATGGGCAATGTTTCATCCTATGCAAATTCACTTGAGGGATACATTAGCATAAACAGCATGTATTCACCCGAGGGCGCAAGCCACTACGGAATCCTGACCATCATCTCCACCATGGCCTGGGGTCTGGGATATTTCGGAATGCCCCACATACTCCTGCGTTTCATGGCCATTGAGGATCCCGGCAAGATCAAGCTCTCCAGGCGCATCGGTACCGCATGGGTATTCATCGCCATGGGCGTAGCCATCTTTATCGGCGTTATCGCAAAGGGCATGACAAACGTGGGCGCCATCGCAGACCTTGACGACGCAGAGCGCGCGGTCATCGAGATCGCTAACAAGCTCTCCACTTACGGCATACTGCCTGCGCTCCTTGCGGGCGTTATAATGGCAGGTATCCTGGCATGTACCATGTCCACCTGCGACTCACAGCTCCTTGCCGCATCATCCTCCGTTTCCGAGAACATAATCGGCGGAGTTTTTGGCATCCGGCTTGATGAAAAGAAAAAGATGCTCCTTGCGAGAGCCACCCTTGTGGTCATCTCCATCATCGGCGTCTTCATCGCAAAGGACCCTAACAGCTCGGTATTCAAGATCGTGTCCTTCGCATGGGCAGGCTTCGGCGGAGCCTTCGGTCCCATCATGATCCTGGCTCTCTTCTGGCGCAGGATGAACGCATCCGGCGCTATGGCCGGCATGATCGGCGGCGGTGCAATGGTATTTATCTGGAAGTTCCTGGTAAGGCCCATGGGCGGAGCCTTCGATATCTATGAGCTTCTCCCTGCCTTCCTTGTAGGACTTATCCTGGGAGTTGTGGTAAGCCTTGTGACAAAGGAACCCGAAAAGGCTATCCTTGACGAATTCGACAAGGCAAAGAGCCTTGCAACCGGTAAGTAATAAATGCTTTTGGTAATGATCTTAAATCTGACAGCATCCTTCATGCTGTACGGTTACTTTTATCTCAAAGAGTGTTACGATGACGTAACGCTCTTTGAGCTTGTTTACTACGCAAAAATGCCCCTGAAAGGGGGAAATAAAGGGCCTTTTCTGGGGGAGCTTCCCAGGACCCTTGCCATAATCTTCGGCTCACTGATCTATTCGGCGAGCCTTTTTTCATTGCTAAGGCACATGGGATTCACCAGGGGCTTTGTAATGGCCATAGGATCGGCTCTGGCCCTTCTTATTATAGCGGCGGACACCGCTGTCCTTTGCCGGCATTTCCATGTGGGAGAGTTTCTGAGGCTTCACAGACAGTATTCGGATCTTTACGAAAAGGAGTATGTTGATCCCCGTAAGGTGAAGCTTACATTCCCGGAGAAGAAGAGGAATCTGATCTACATCATGCTGGAGTCCATGGAGACCTGTTATCACAGCGAAACGGGGGATGATTTCATTCCCGAGCTGGCGTCTCTTGCCCGGGAGGGGGCTGACTTTTCCGAAGATGAGGAGCTTGGCGGCGCCTACGCTGTACCCGGAGCCACCTTTACCACCGGGGCCATGATAGCCCACATGGCTGGGATATCCGTTGACCTTGCCATAAAGGAGGATGAGAGATTCATTCCCGGAATGTGCACCATCGGGGATATCCTTGCATCCCAGGGTTACGAGCAGGTGTTCATGCTTGGGTCCGATGCGGTTTTCGGGGCCAGGGATGCCATGATGCAGCAGCACGGAAACTACCGGATCTTTGATTACAGATCTGCCAGGAGGGATGGGCATATCCCGGAGGATTATTATATCTGGTGGGGGTTTGAGGATGAGAAGCTCTTTGATTTTGCAAAGAAGGAGCTTAAGGATCTGGCTTCAAAGGACAAACCTTTTAACCTCACGCTTCTGACTGTGGACACTCATTTTCTGAACGGATGTCCCTGCAGGCTCTGTCAAAAGAAGTTCAGGGAGCAGTATGGAAATGTACTGGCCTGTTCTTCACGCCAGGTATCGGGATTTATCGACTGGATAAAACAGCAGGATTTCTACAAGGATACGGCCATTGTCCTCTGTGGGGATCATCCCACCATGGACTCCGGTTTCATCAAACGGTCGCACCTCACTCACCGAGAGAGGAAGGCCTATGTTTCCTTCCTGAATGTGCCCGGGAATCTTAAGGAAAGACCCAGGAGATATACCACTACGGATCTTTTTCCCACTACGCTTAGGGCGATGGGGGTCGAGATTGAAGGGGACAGGCTTGGACTTGGGACGGATCTGTTCTCCGAGAGGGAGACGCTGCTGGAGAGCATGGGAGCGGAGAAGCTGGGGGAGGAATTTACCAAGAGGTCGAAGTTCTATCGGGATGAGTTGTTGCCGTGATGCGATTAAAGAGATTTGGCTGACCGCGTGGGCCAGCGTGCTCTTCACTCGGGGCTCGCTCGCGCTCTGAAAATTCCGCTGATCACCCACTGCGTGGGCTCATCGGAACGGCGTACGTAAAATCGCTTCGCGATTTTTTTATGTCTCGCATGTAATGCTCGACGTCATCGGGGCAAGCCCGAATGACTGCGGATCTAAACTCATTCATCGCCTTTGGCTCGAATTCGTTAAGTACCGGCCTATTTTCGGGCCCCTTCGCTGAAGAGCACGCTGTCCCAAGCGGGGTATTATGTGATATTACCGCCCCGAGCAGCCTATACCTTGAGGGGATCAGCTCTCATCTGAGCTTCCACCTTCCATACCGTTACCCCTCTACACTGATTTACATTTGGAATAATATGTGATTCTATCGCCCGAGCAGCTTATACCTCGGGCGGGACACAATAAGCCAGCCGCACTTATCGAGAACGAGCCGTATGGATGCGACCGCGTGCAAATCGCTCGTAACCTATGCATATGATAACCACGGCGCGATTTGTGGTAGCCCTGGGAGCATCCGCTTATAGGCGAAGTTCGAGATTAGTAAGGTCTGTGCGTGTCCGGACGAGGTTGTAAGTGCGAGGGCGATTGAAATAATAACTACTTGAATCTCCAGATCGGAGTCTCATCCAGTATCCCATGATCCGTATACAGATTATGCAATGCCTCAAGGCTCATCTGCATCCTTCCGAAGGCATCCAGAGTCTTTGTAAACTCCTTCTTCGCAAGTCCCAGATCAAAGTCATCCTTAGCCATATACGCAGCCACGGCATGCTTATGCAGATCCACATGGGCGTCAAAGGCCGCGCGGAACTCCTCCGATTCGAGGATGTACTCCTCGGTTACGTTCTGGCACCAGAGACCGAACTTGCAGCGGTCAGGGTTATTGAGCTGGGTGATCTTGAGAGTTTCGAGCTCAACGATATGATTGTAAACACGCCAGGTGAGTATGAAATGGTCCGCCTCGTATACCCGGAGGGTATCGTGAATGGTGGGCCTTGAATTTTGCCGGAAAAGATCGTTCCGGGCATTGTCTATATCACGGCAGATGCGATAGATCTGGTTTCCGGTGCCAAGGGCATCCATGGAAAGAGCATCATGGGTGGTGGCAATGGAATCCACGCCCTTAAGGAACCGGGCGGAGGAAGCATTCTGCCTTTCTACATTTTTGTTTATCTCAAGGATATCGTTTATGACTGCCTCAATGCGGCCCTTAAGACTGTTGAGATTGTCAGCGGTCTCCACGATGGCATTTTTCTGCTTTTCCACGCTTCCCACAAAGGTTTCCATGACGGCCACGAACTCCTGAAGGTAGGCCACACGGTCCTCGTCGGAAATGGTGGCTACCTCGAGAGTCTTGATCTCATCGATTATGTCTTTTGTGGAATCCAGGGAATTCTGGACATCCTGATAGTTGTTGGTGAGGTCCTGGGTGAAGGGCTCGTAGGAATTGCGGATCTGTCTGGAGAGAGCCAGCATTTCAAGGACGGACTCCTCTGCCTTTTTCATGGAGAAGGAGAGCTCCTCGCGGGCCCGGAGCAGTATCTTGATGGCGGCCTGCTGGTTTTCGATCTCTTCAAGGAGCTTCTGGATATTGCCGCTGTAACCGATGCGGAACATGGCGTCGTTTATGCGGGCAAGAAATCGGTTGTTGCGGTCGGTGATGCCAAGGAGCATGGAATTAAATGCCTCGCCTACGGCGGGGTCGGAAAATGCTTCTTTATCCACATCTGAAAAGCTGCCTTCAGCGAGGCCGGCCATGGCTTCCAAAAGCAGCTCGAGATCGCTTTTTTGAGGCTTTTCGGGCATGTTACCTTCCATTGGTGGACTCCGGATAAACTCTTTGACAAAACTGTATCCCATTTATTATACTATAGAATGATTCAAGGGTCAAAGCATGTTTAAAGGCGCCGGAGGTACACGTGGCCATCACTCGTAAGGACATTTTTTCATTCCAGTTTTTCGATTACGGAGAGCGTTTTTCCGGAAGCTATCGCGGCATGCGTTACAGGTTAGGCCGTGAGCCCCTTGAGAAGGTTGTTCAGAAGCCTTTGGAGGAAAAGGAAAAGGGAAGCATCAGGGCCTGTACCTGGAGCGAGCCCTATTCTTTTGACAATACCCCCGAAGAGGACAAGCATTACATGGATTTTCCCTACTCCGAGGAGGGGGTTGAAAAGGCCGTGGAGTGGCTCAACGAGGAGTGGAATGCGAGGCATTGACCAAGACGTCAAAGACGGCAAGTTTTCAAAGGCATATCTCCTGTTCGGGACCGAGGAATACCTGAAGAGCTACTACAAAAAGAAGCTCTGCGGTGCACTCTGCGATCCCGAAGACACCATGAACTACACCCGTTTCGAGGGCAAGGACGTAAATCCCGCCGCGGTGATCGATCTGGCGGAAACCCTGCCGTTTTTCAAGGACAGACGTTTGATACTCATCGAGAACAGCGGATTTTTCAAGGGCAGCTGCGATGAGCTGGCGGATTATCTCAAATCCCCCTGCGAAACCACCTGCTTTGTGTTCTGCGAAAACGATGTGGACAAGCGCAGCCGCATGTACAAGGCGGTGAAAAACGCCGGCCGCATAGAAGAGCTGGTGTCCCCGGGAGAGGATGAACTGGTATCCTGGTGCGCAGCCCTGTTCAAAAGATACGAAAAGAAGGTGCGCCGGGGGTCGATACTAAGGCTGTTCGAGCAAAGCGGTACCGACATGAACGTCCTCAAAAACGAGATCGAAAAGGTGGTCAGCTACATGGGCGGCCGCGAGATCGTTGAGGACGCCGACATAGACGAGGTCTGCACCCGTGAGATCAGAAACCAGATCTTTGACATGGTGGAGGCCATCACCGACAAAAAGAGCCGCAAGGCCTTTTCCCTCTACTACGATCTGCTGGCCCTGAAGGAGCCTCCCATGAGGATACTCTTTCTCATAGCGCGGCAGTTCAACATGCTGATGCAGGTAAAGGAGCTGTCACAGATCACAAGGGACCCCAAGGAACTTGCGGGGAAGACGGGACTTCATCCCTATGTCGCCAAGAAATACCTGATGAAGTGCCCATCCTACAGCATGGATTACCTGAAACAGGCACTTGAGGAGTGCTTGAGCCTGGAGCAGGATGTGAAATCCGGAAAGCTTACGGACACTATGGCGGTGGAGCTTTTGATAGCGGAAAAGTCAAAGTGAAAATAGCCTGAGGAATAATTACTAAGGAGAACATAATGGAGTCTACAGAAAGATCAGAAGAAAACATATCCCCATATCTGGAAGAATTCCTTGATGCCGAGTCCGTAAAACAGCGTCTCGACGTACTGAGGCGCATCAGAGAACATCTTGACGACAAAATGATAGACACCATGGCTATAGCGCTTGATGTTGTGATACCCGAAGGCGATCTCGACACGCGCATATACGACCTTATGAGCTGCCTCGAGACAAAGCTTAAATACGAGATAGAGAGAAGATAATATGAAATTTCTTACAATTACCATCCCCTGTTATAATTCGGCAGCTTACATGGAGAAATGCATCCAGTCCCTTCTTCCCGGAGGCGACGATGTGGAGATCCTGGTGGTGGACGACGGCTCCACCGACGACACCGCAAGGATAGCCGATGAGTACCAGGCAAAATATCCCGATATAGTAAGGGCCATCCACCAGGAAAACGGAGGCCACGGCGAGGCGGTTAACGCCGGCATCAGAAACGCCACCGGACTTTATTTCAAGGTGGTGGACTCCGATGACTGGGTAAAGCCCGAGGCCTATGAAAAGATCCTGGAGGTTATAAAGGAGCTGGTGAGGGACGGCAAGGGCATGGACATGCTCATCAGCAACTTTGTCTACGAAAAAGAGGGCAGAGAGCGCAAAAAGGTTATGCGCTATAAAAAGCTCCTTCCAACGGACTGCATTTTCACCTGGGATGAGGCAAAGCGTTTCAAGCCCGGCCAGTATCTGCTGATGCACTCGGTGATCTACCGCACAAAGCTTTTGAGGGACTGCGGACTGGAGCTTCCCAAGCACACCTTCTACGTGGACAACCTTTATGTGTTCGAGCCCCTGCCCTACGTAAAGAACATGTACTACCTTGACGTAAACTTCTACAGGTACTACATAGGCCGTGCGGATCAGAGCGTAAACGAAGAGATCATGATCAGCCGTATCGACCAGCAGCTTTTGGTATCTAAGCGCATGATCGACTACATGGCAGGCAGGACCTTTGACAACAGGCATCTGGCCTCCTACATGTGCAACTACATGGATATCATGATGGCGGTGCCCTCGGCGCTGCTGACAAAGGCGGGCACGCCGGAGGCTCTGGAAAAGAAAAAGGAGCTCTGGAAATACCTTAAGGAAAAGGACAGAAAGCTCTACCACAAGATGCGCAACAGCTTCCTGGGGATTCAGACCAACTATCCCGGATTCCTGGGTCACAAGGTGACGGTAGCCGTATACAAGACCGCCCAGCATTTCTTCGGATTTAATTAGTACTAACAGTTGATATAATGCACCTGTTTATGATAGAATTCTCATCAGTGTTGTTTTAAAGATCGGAGGTAATCATGTATTCAATAGAAGATCTCAGAGCAGTAGATCCCGAAGTGGCAGAGGCCATTGAAAAAGAGCAGAAGCGTCAGAACGAGCACATTGAGCTCATCGCTTCCGAGAACTGGGTATCAAAGGCAGTTATGGCAGCTATGGGCAGCCCTCTTACCAACAAGTATGCGGAGGGTTATCCCGGAAAGCGTTACTACGGCGGCTGCGACTGCGTTGACATAGTAGAGGACCTGGCAAGAGAGAGAGCAAAGAAGCTCTTCGGCTGCGACTACGCTAACGTTCAGCCCCATTCAGGCGCACAGGCAAACATGGCTGTATTCTTCGCAATGCTTGAGCCCGGCGACACCTTCATGGGCATGAACCTGGATCAGGGCGGTCATCTCTCCCATGGTTCACCGGTAAATATGTCCGGAAAATATTTCAACTGCGTTCACTACGGCGTAAATGACGAGGGCTTCATCGATTACGATGAGGTAAGGCGCATTGCCCTTGAGTGCAAGCCCAAGATGATCCTTGCAGGAGCATCCGCTTACGCCAGAAAGATAGATTTCAAGAAGTTCAGAGAGATCGCCGACGAGGTAGGTGCATACCTCATGGTGGATATGGCTCACATCGCAGGTCTGGTTGCCACCGGATATCATGAGAGCCCCATCGGTATCGCCGATGTTGTGACCACCACCACCCACAAGACCCTGAGGGGTCCCAGAGGCGGACTCATCCTCTGCAACAATGATATAGAGGAGAAATTCAACTTCAACAAGGCCATCTTCCCCGGAATCCAGGGCGGCCCTCTGATGCACGTTATCGCCGCAAAGGCCGTTTGCTTCAAGGAAGCTCTTTCCGATGAGTTCAAGACCTACGGCAAGAACGTGGTAGACAACGCTCAGGCTCTTGCAAAGGGACTTATGGACAGGGATCTTGCCATCGTATCCGGAGGCACCGACAACCATCTGATGCTGCTGAACCTTCAGCCTCAGGGCCTCACGGGCAAGGATGTCGAGAAGCTTCTTGACGCCGCACACATCACGGCAAACAAGAACACCATCCCCAACGATCCTCAGAAGGCCTTCGTTACCAGCGGTATCCGTCTCGGATCCCCTGCGGTCACCACCAGAGGTTTTGACACCTCCGATATGGACAAGGTGGCAGAGGCCATCAGCATTGTGGTTAAGAAGGGAGAGAGCGGAGTTTCCGAGGCTGCATCGATCGTTAAGTCACTGACAGACAAGTACCCGCTCATTTAAAATGCTTTTTTCATCACTCAGCTTTATATTCAGGTTTTTACATGCGTTTTTAATCGTATATGCTATTGCTCCGGCAAAGCTTAAAAACGCCGTGCTGCTTATCGGCTCTCTCATCTTTTACAGTTTGGGAGAGCCTGTTTACGTTTTTTTGATGCTGGCAAGCATACTGACCAATTACGTCTTCGCTACCGCCATAGGAAAGGGCGAAAAAAAGGCCGTTAGGACGGTGATCCTGGTCATAGCCTGCATCTTCAACGTAGCTCTGCTGCTGTTTTTTAAGTACGGAAGTTTCCTTGGTGGAGTTTTGGCCGACATCACGGGAGCGGACATCCCGGACCTTGAACTGGCACTGCCCCTGGGCATCAGCTTTTACACCTTCCAGATCCTGTCATACGTGATAGACGTGTACAGGGGGAAGGTTCCCTGCGAGACCAATGTCATAGACCTTGGAGCCTATGTCAGCATGTTTCCCCAGCTCATCGCCGGCCCTATTGTGGTCTACGACAGCATCAGGGAAAGGCTCAAGGATCACGTAGGCAGGATCACCATTGAGGGCCTGGAGCAGGGAATAGAGCTCTTTACCGTGGGCCTGGGTTCAAAGGTGCTGCTTGCAAACCGCTTCGGACAGCTCTGGGATACCATGTCACAGATCGGCTACGGAAATGTTTCCACCGGCGCTGCCTGGACGGGGGCAATTGCCTACACCTTCCAGATCTACTTTGACTTTAACGGTTACTCGCTGATGGCAGTGGGTCTGGGCAGGATGCTGGGATTTTCCCTGCCTCAGAACTTTAACCATCCCTACATGGCCAAAAGCGTCACGGATTTCTGGAAGCGCTGGCACATGACTCTCACCTCTTTCTTCAGAGAGTATGTCTACATACCCCTGGGGGGCAACAGAAAGGGAAAGATACGCACCACCATAAATATGCTAATAGTGTGGTGCATCACCGGATTCTGGCACGGAGCCGGCTGGAATTTCATTGTCTGGGGACTTTACTATTTTGTATTCCTCACTGTTGAGAGATTCCTTTTCTCCGAAAAGGAGGGGCTTTTTGCATCGGCGGTGCTTTCGGTGAAAAAGGCAATGATAGGCGGTTTTGTCTACAGGTTCCTGCGGGGGATAGTCCATCTCATCACCAGAGCCTATGCGCTCCTTGTGGTGATAACGGGCTGGGCGATCTTTGCGGTGACGGATCTTTCACAGGCGGGAGCCTTCATCGGCAGGATGTTTGCACCCATAATAGCCGAGAACACCGAGGGCATAGAGATCGCCGGAGTGACAAACATAATGTATATCTGGCTTTTCGCGGGACTGGTATTTTCCACTCCCCTGCCGGTCATCATATACAAAAAACTGGAGCGCACCCCTCTGACGGCGGTGGTGCTCTTTGCAATATTCTGGGCCGCCGTATGGCAGCTCGCGGACGGAGTTTATAACCCCTTCCTTTACTTCAGGTTCTAAAGAATGGAAGAAAACAAAAACAGATTCAGACATGTTTATATAGTGGCGCTGCTTTTGTCCTGCGTGCTGATATCCGGCATGGGACTTTACTATCTGCCGGATTCCGAGCTGGGTTACACCGAGATCCCCGCTCTTGCCGCCGTGGCCATAAACAATCTTGAGCAGCAGCACGCCGAGGAAGATCAGGGCATGATCGATATCGACGCCCTTAAAAAGACCGGGGACGAGGAAGACACCGAGGAGGCAGCCCCGGAGGGAGAGGAAGTCGAGACTGAGGAAGAGGACGACCGCATGGCCCTCATCGACGAGGCCATCGAGAGGATGAAGGAAAATGCCGGGGTAAAGCCCTCCACCGGAGAGCGTCCTCCCAAGACCGGAAAGTATCCCCATGTATCTGACAGCGAGGCCCGCACCGAGGGTGACGACTACAAGGAAGAAGAATACAAGTTCACAAACGTGGGAGTGAATTATTTTTACGACGCGCTGTTCATAGGGGATTCCAGGGAACAGGGCTTCGGCATGTACTCCCAGCTTGACAAGATCACTGTCTATGCCGAGAGAGGATATCATATATACACGGCCTCCACCAGGCCCGTGGTTGACACCCCCTTCGGAAAGATAACCCTTACGGACGCCCTGGCCCTTTCCCAGCACCAGTATAAAAAGGTCTACATCATGTTCGGCATAAACGAGCTGGCCGGCGGCAGCAATCAGGACCTTTCGCCTTATTTTTACAATCTGATCGACTACATCAAGCTGATGCAGCCCGGGTCCGTGATCTATCTCCAGAGCATCATCCACGTCACGGCAAATACGGCAAAGAACAGGCCTTCCCTTTCAAACGAGAGGATAGACAAGACCAACGAGATGCTGAAAAAGGTGGCTGCGGACGAAAAGATAGTCTACCTGGATCTGAACGAGATATTCACCGACGAAGACGGCGCACTCTTTGCGGATGCGGCCGGGGACGGCATACATCTCAACAGCGATTACATACTGAAGTGGCGTGATTACCTGATGACCCACGCCATAGTGAACAAAAACACGAACTCAAGCAGGCGGACCAGGCGTGAGTCCGAGGACGGGGACGACGTATCCTCGGCGGACGATATTGAGATCGAAAAGGAAGACCCCTACTCTGCCAGCAAGTACAACGGACTTTACGATCCAGACATGGAATACGGCGATTACGATGAGGACGGTTATCCCTTCGTAAAGCTGAATGAGGCACAGCAGCAGCTCAGGGACCAGCTGGACAAGTATTACAGGTCCCTGGCGGAACAGCAGGATGCTACGGAGCTTTCTTCCGAAACCAATACGACGGAGGAGACTACCGATCAGCCTGAAGGAGCGTGGTAGGATGTTTCTTCCCGTATCAAAAAAGGATATGGAGGAGAGGGGCATAGACCGGCTTGATCTGGTCTACGTGATAGGCGACGCCTATGTGGACCATTCATCCTTCGGCCCGGCCATCATCAGCCGGGTGCTGGAGGCAGCGGGCTACAGCGTGGGGATCATATCCCAGCCCGACTGGAAGGACGAAGAAAGTATAGCCGTCCTGGGTGAGCCCAGGCTGGCATTCATCATAAGCGGTGGCAACATGGATCCCATGGTGAACCACTACACCGTAAACAAAAAGCGCCGGAGCAGCGACGCTTACTCACCCGGGGGAGCTACGGGAAAACGCCCCGACCACGCCACCGTTGTCTATTCAAATCTGGTCCGCAGGGTCTTTAAGGACACTCCCATTATTATCGGCGGCATGGAAGCATCCCTGCGGCGTATGGCACATTATGATTACTGGTCGGACTCCATGAAGCGCTCCATCCTCATGGACTCGGGAGCCGACATCATCTCCTACGGCATGGGAGAGCATTCGGTGGTTGAACTGGCGGATGCCCTTGCCTCCGGGATAGACATAAAGGATATAACATTTGTCAGGGGCACGGTCTACAGAGCCAGGAGCATCGAGACCGCGGTGGACCCGGTGATCCTTCCAACCTACGCCGAGGTTGCATCCGATAAAAAAGCCTACGCCAGGTCCTTCGGGATCCAGTATAAGAACACGGATCCCTTCACCGCTAAAACTCTGGTGGAGGAGTACGACCACGGGGTTTTTGTGATCCAGAATCCCCCGGCCTATCCTCTTTCCGTAAAGGAAATGGATGAGATCTACGATCTGCCCTATATGAACGCTCCCCATCCCATGTACGAAAAAGAGGGAGGCGTGCCGGCCATAAACGAGATAAAGTTTTCCCTCACCTCAAACAGAGGGTGTTTCGGAGGCTGTTCCTTCTGCTCCCTCACCTTTCATCAGGGCCGCATAGTGCAGCGTCGGAGCCACGAGTCCATTGTGGAAGAGGCAAAGAGGATGACTGCCGATCCCGATTTCAAGGGCTACATCCACGACGTTGGGGGCCCTACCGCAAACTTCAGGTATCCGGCCTGCAAAAAACAGCTGGAAAAGGGCGTGTGCCAAAACAGGCAGTGCCTGTTTCCGAAGCCCTGTAAAAACCTTGTGGCGGACCACAGGGATTACCTGTCTCTCTTAAGAAAGCTCCAGGCGATCCCGAAAATAAAAAAGGTTTTCATCCGCTCCGGAATAAGATATGATTATCTCATGGCGGACAGGGACGAAAGCTTCTTTATTCAGCTTCTTAAAGATCACATATCCGGACAGCTCCGGGTGGCGCCCGAGCACGTGGCCGACAGGGTGCTGCACCTCATGGGTAAGCCCTCGGCCGCCGAATACGATAAATTCCTCAGCCGTTTCAAAAAGCTGAACGACCGTATCGGGAAAAAGCAGTTTGTGGTGCCCTATCTGATGTCATCACACCCCGGTTCCACCATGGCAGATGCCATAGAGCTGGCCGAGTATGTCAGGGATCTGGGCTATATGCCGGAGCAGGTGCAGGATTTTTATCCCACGCCCTCCACCCTTTCCACGGTGATGTACTGCACGGGCATAGATCCCAGGGATATGAGCCCGGTTTTCGTGGAGAGGTCGCCTAAGAAAAAGGCCATGCAGCGGGCGCTGATCCAGTACAGAGATCCCGCAAATTACGAGCTTGTAAAGGCGGCCCTGCTCTCTGAGGGCAGGACGGACCTTATAGGATATGACAAAAAATGCCTGATACCGCCCAGGATGGCGGCGGGCAAAAAGGAAAAAAGGAGTACCGGTAAAAATGGAGATAAAAACAGAAGAACTGGGAGTCACCGCCCCGAAAGGGTTTCAGGCCGCAGCGACGGCCGCGGGCATAAAGTACACAGGCCGCGATGACATGGCTATGATCTTTTCCAAGGAGCCCTGCGTTGTGGCGGGCTGCTTTACCAAAAACGTGGTAAAGGCCGCGCCGGTGATCTGGGACAGACAGATCGTGGAATCCGGGGAAAAGGTCCACGCAGTAGTGGCAAACTCGGGAATAGCAAATGCCTGCACAGGCAGTGAGGGCATGGATATCTGCTCTGCCACCGCTTCGGCAGCTGCAGAGTGCCTCGGGGGCATAGGCGCAAAACAGGTGCTCCTCGGCTCCACCGGAGTCATCGGCATGCAGATCCCCCTTGAGAAGATCCGCCTCGGAGTAAAGACGCTGGCCGGATCTTTGGACGAGAGCAGGGAGGCTGCAAACAGGGCGGAAAAGGCCATCATGACCACGGATACAAGGCCAAAGGAGGTTTCCTGCACCATAGAGATCTCGGGCACAAAGGTTACCATCGGCGGTATGGCAAAGGGATCGGGCATGATCCATCCCAACATGTGCACCATGCTTGCCTACATCACCACCGACGCCGCCATCGACAGAGCGCTTCTGCAGAAGGCGCTCTCGGCAGTGGTGGAGGATAGCTTTAACATGATATCCGTCGACGGGGATACCAGTACCAATGACACCGTGCTTGTGCTGGCAAACGGCCTGGCAGGGAATGCTCCCATTACCGCAGAGGGCAGGGACTACGAACTTTTCCTCGCAGCCCTTAAGGCGGTCTGCGAAAAGCTGGCAAAGGAGATGGCAGCAGACGGAGAAGGCGCCTCAAAGCTGGTTGAATCGGTCGTGACCGGCGCCGACACAAAGGACAACGCCAGGATCCTGGCAAAGTCCGTGGTCTGCTCATCACTTACAAAGGCGGCCATGTACGGGTGCGATGCCAACTGGGGCCGGGTGCTCTGTGCACTGGGCTACTCGGGAGCTTCCTTTGATCCCGAAAAGGTGAGCCTGTATTTCGAGGACGGCCTTACCGGCGACAGGATGCTGATATACGAAAACGGAAAAGCTGCGGATTACAGTGAGGATGATGCTACAAAAATATTAAAGAGCACCCATGTGAAGGTCATTTCCGACATGCATATGGGATCCGAAGAGGCAAGGGCCTTTGGCTGCGATCTCACCCATAAATACGTAGACATCAACGCAGATTACAGGAGCTGATATATGAAAAAGACCGGAATAGTAACGGACAGCCACAGCGGCATGACTCATGAGGAGGCCGAAAAGTTGGGGATAAAGGTCATTCCCATGCCCTTCTTCCTCAATGAGGTGTGTTACTACGAAAACATAGAGATCACAAGGGAAGAGTTCTTTGAGCGCGTCGAGGCTGGAGAGAGCGTCAGCACCACCCAGGCCTCACCCCAGGAGGTTATGGATGTGTGGGACGAAGCCCTCGCGGAGTGCGAAAAGATCCTTCACTTCCCCATGAGCTCCGGACTTTCCGGGTCCTGCGCCACGGCCCAGGCTCTGGCTTGTGAGGACAAATACGAGGGCAGGGTCTTCGTAATGGATCTGGGGCGCATTTCCGTTCCCCTGGTCTGCATTATCTATGACGCCCTGAGGATGATAGAAAAGGGCATGGAGGCTGAAGAGATCAGGGATGTACTCAACGCCCACGCCGGTGATTTCGACATCTATGTCGGAGTTGACGATATCTCCTTCCTTCAGAGGGGCGGCCGTATTTCATCGGCCACAGCCTTCATCGGAAAGATGCTGAACATAAAGCCCATGCTCCATCTGAAGTCCGGACTTCTGGAAAAGCATAAGGAGTGCCGAGGAGCGGTGAAGCTCCACAAGGAGATGATAGCGGCAATTAAGGCAGAGCTTGAGACTACCTTTAAGGAAGGGGTGGACGAAGGCAGGGTCCAGGTGATCGCCGCCTGCTGTGCAAAGCGCGAGATCGCCGACGCCTGGGAGAAGGAGGTCCGTGAGGCCTTTCCCGACATGAAGGTGATATACGGGGATCTGTCCCTGGGTATTGCCTGTCATTTAGGGCCCGGAGGTATCGGAGTGGGCTGTTCCATGTCTCCTAAGGAGAGTGTTTAAAAAAGGAGTTAATATGAAGATCTATACATGTTTTCCCGGGGGCAAGGCAAAGGCCCTCACCATGAGCTACGACGACGGAAAAGATACCGATGAGAGACTCCTGGAGATATTCAATAAAAACGGTATCCGCGGAACCTTTAATCTGAACTACGGCATAATGACGGACGATGATTTTGTCCCCATCAAATATCCGAGGATAAAGGCCGACCGTATAAAGGAACTGTACAAGGGCCACGAGATCGCAACCCACACCATGACCCATCCCACCATAGCCAGATGCCCTCTGACATATGTGGCAAAGGAGGTTCTGGAGGATCGGATCGGTCTGGAAAAGCTTACGGGGCAGATAGTTAGAGGCCACGCCTATCCCAACGGTTCCTACAGCAAGGAGATCAAGAATCTTCTTGCTTCCCTGGACATAGCCTACGCCAGGGTGGTTGAGACAAAGCCGGATTTTTCCCTTCCCGCAGATCCCCTGGAGTGGAAGGCAACCTGCCATCACAACGACCCCAAACTCATGGAGTACGCAAAGTACCTGGCAGAGCTGAACAAGCCTCAGTACTTAAAGCTCATGTACGTATGGGGCCACAGCTATGAGTTCGAGGACAGGAACAACTGGAATGTCATCGAGGAGTTCTGCGAATACATGGGTCACAGGGACGACATCTGGTATGCCACTAACATCGAGATCATCGATTACATGGAGGCGTCCTCAAGGCTCAGGTTCGCGGCGGATGAGAGCTTTGTATACAATCCCAGCGCCTGCAGCGTATGGATAAACATAGAGGACGGGGATATAAGAGAGTTGAAGGGCGGATCCTTCACCGAACTATAGGAGGCAGATATGCATTACTACTACGATTCATCCTACATTCTTGTGCTCATTGGCTTTGTGCTCTGCCTTTTGGCGTCCGCAAACGTAAAGAGCACCTTTAACAGATATTCAAAGATCGCCAACCGGCGTGGGCTCACGGGAGCTCAGGTGGCGGAAAAGATCCTCCACGACGCCGGGATCTACGATGTGATGATCCAGAGGATAGGCGGCGAGCTGACAGACCATTATTCTCCGAGTGAAAAGGTGCTGAGGCTTTCCGATGTGGTATATGATTCACCCTCGGTTGCAGCCATAGGAGTGGCGGCCCATGAGTGCGGACACGCCATCCAGCACCAGCAGAGCTACTCGCCTCTTTCCATAAGGTCGGCGGTGATCCCCTTTGCGAACATAGGCTCAAAGATATCCTATCCCATGATATTTGCGGGACTGTTCTTCGGATGGGTAGGGCTGGCAAAATTCGGCGTGGCCCTGTTTTCACTTATCGTTATCGCCCAGATCGTGACTCTCCCCGTTGAGTTTAACGCATCCAACCGGGCTCTTAAGATCCTGGGCGGGGCAAATTTGCTGGATGCCGACGAGCTGGGAGGCGCAAAGAGCGTACTGTTTTCCGCGGCACTTACCTATGTGGCAGCGGTGGCTTCCTCGCTGCTCCAGCTCATCAGACTGATGAGACTTACAAGACGCAGATAATAAGAAAACCAAAG
>JAFYEL010000002.1 GCA_017544285.1 Lachnospiraceae bacterium
AGGGGTACTTAAGGTCCTGCCGGCCATAGCTCTGGCAACGGTGGGAAGCTTTTGGATACTGAATTCAGACTGGCATTATGTCATAAGGTTTTTCCTCTCGGCATTCCTGTTCTTCGGCATATATGCCCTGAGCCTGCTGGCACTTAAAGAGGAGCTGGTACTTGAGGTCTGGGAGGGTGTTTGTGACAGAATGAAAAGGATCCTGTCACACTGAGTCGCGAAGAAGTTTTCAATATGAAAGAGACAAAGAGACTTAAAAATTACAAAGATTCCCTGACGATGCATCTGCTCAATATACTCCTTGAGTGGGTGATAATCGTGGTGGCCTATTTTGTCAGCGCCGCCCTGCGCAGGCTTACGCCCTTGTTTATGGCCCGTCATTTTGCTTTCAGCGATGCGGTGAGCTTCAGCGTGATAGCCTATGTCAGCGCCGCCATGAACGTGGCCATCTATTTCATTTTCGGAGATTACCGTACCATCCATTTCCGCAAGCTCACCTCCGAGGCGGGCAGGGTACTGCTGGTGCAGCTGATGTCCGGATACCTTATCTCCGCTCTTCTTTTCTGGATGAAGGGCGGACAGTTCTCCAGAATGTGGCTGATCCTCTATGTGGCGGTATGCTGGGCTATGGTAATGTTCAAGAGGATCGCCTTCCACTATCTGTCCGACAGATTTTTCGGTAAGTATCTGAAAAAGACAAGGCTCATAGTCCTGGGAGGCGGAGGCCTTGCCAGGCGTTATATCGAGGGCAGCGCAAACCTCAAGGGCAACAGGGTAGAGGTGGTAGGTTATCTTTCCGAGAGAGAGAATCCGGAGATACCCGGATATCTGGGGGATGAGAGCCGCCTGAAGGAGATTATCTCCGGGAAGGAGCTTTCCGAGGTGGTCATCGCCAGGGGGGATATAAGCAGAAACGAGCTCAAGGGTATACTGACAGTTTGTCATGCCGCAAATGTCTCGGTCTTTATCATACCTATGTTCAACGATTTCCTTATGAGCGGGCTCCGGCCGGTATTTCGTGAGGATATTCCGGGACTGTGTCTTTTCCCCATCGATATAATGAGGACCGAGGATGTGCTGGGGGTGAACATAGCGGTTACCAACATGGACCAGACCATCGAGACCATCACGGAGAATCTGGAGAAGTGGAAGGGTGAGTATATCTGTGTCTCGAACGTCCACACCACCGTCATGGCTCACGACGATGAAAACTACCGCAATATACAGAACGGCGCGGTTATGGCTCTTCCCGACGGAGGGCCTCTTTCCACCTACAGCCGCAGCAATGGTAACAATACTGCCATGAGGGTTACGGGACCGGATCTCATGCATGAGGTTCTGAAAATGAGTCCCGAGACGGGCTGGAGGCATTTCTTTTACGGTTCCGACAAAAAAACCCTGAAGCGTCTGGAGAGCAAGATCAAAAGGGATTACCCCGGCACAAAGATCAGCGGTATGATATCGCCGCCCTACAGGGCTCTCACCGAGAAAGAGGATGAGGCCTATGTACGGCAGATAAACGAGTCAAAGCCGGATTTCGTATGGGTGGGCCTGGGAGCCCCCAAACAGGAGATCTGGATGGCAGAGCACCGCGGCCGGATAAAGGCGCTTATGATCGGCGTAGGCGCTGCCTTTGACTACGAGAGCGGAAATATTAAACGCGCACCTCAGTGGATGCAGAGGGCCAATCTGGAGTGGCTCTACAGGCTTATGCAGGAGCCCGGGAGACTGGCCAAGAGATATCTGTTTACGAATTTTAAATTCCTCTGGCTCACCAGGAAGTGAA
>JAFYEL010000124.1 GCA_017544285.1 Lachnospiraceae bacterium
CCACAGCCTTGTCTTTGTCTGACATAAGTATCAACCTCCTTACCAAAAGAAAAACAACCGGTTGACATAAACTATACCACATCTTGTGGTCGGAATGCAAGTCCCATCCAGATATTTGTATTATTGAGATCAAAAAACTTACTGTTCGCTGCCCTTCATCATGGCTTCAAGGGCCTCCTGAGCCAGGCTCAGACCGTCGCTTACGCTTTCGCTTCCGTCCATCATCTTCTTCATCTCATTTCCAAGAATGGTGTAGAACCTGGGCCATTCCTGCATCACCGGCCTGTATTTTCCGTTCTCCAGAGCCGTACAGATAACTGCCAGGTGGGGATTCTTTGCCAGAATGTCGGGGTCCGTGAGTGAAGAGTATCTGCAGGGCACTCCGCCGCTTTCCACCGTACCCTTCTGTACTTCCTTGTCGGTCAGATACTTCAGCAGCTCGCAGGCCTCCTCCTTGTTGACGGAATTGGAGGGGATACCCAGTGTCCAGATACCGTATATATTGGAATTATAGCTCTCGGCACTGTCATTCACCCTGCCGGGGAAGGCCGTGAAGTCCGAATCCGGCTGCTCATCATCATTGTACCATCCGGGCCAGCCAACAGCCGTTGTCATCTTTCCGTCGGCTATGGAGGATATCAGGTCCTCCTTAGCAAGGGCTGTGCCCGTATTGCAAAGAGTCATATAATACTCCATGGCAGCGGCAAATTCAGGGGTGTTCACCGTGGGGTTGTTGTTCTCATCCACAACCCATCCGCCGTAAGCACAGAGGATGGGAAGGAAATCCACTACTATATTGTTCTCGGTGTCTCCTCTGTACACAAAGCCGCCGTGCCCGGCTGCCGAAGAACTCTCGCAGAACTCACGCACCTTATCAAGGGAGGTAAAGCTGCTGTCATCATAGCCGAGTTCAGAAGCCACGGCACGGTTATACATCATGACTGTCACATTTCCGTAGTAGGGGACCAGATAGGTCTTTCCGTTCTGTACGCAGATCGCGGTGGTGGCGGGTATGATGTCATCATCAAGCTTATAGCCCAGCTCTCCGAGATCGGCAAGCACATCCTCATAGATGTACTCCGCAACCCAGGAGCCGTCCACCATGCAAATGTCGTAGGCGCCGCTGCCCATGACCGAATCGTTCAGTACCTGGCTGTGAAGATCGTCCTCGGACAGTTCCACCACCCCACAGGTCACATTATGCTCCTTTTCAAATTCCGGAAGGCATTCCTTTATAACATCGGAATATGTGCCTGAGCGAAGAGCCAGCACCAGCTTGCCGGAGCCTCCGGAGCCCTTGCAACCCACCAGCGGTATAAGCATTGAAACAACAAGCAGACAGCTTAAAAGCCTTTTTTTCATATATGATCTTCCTGCATTCCCCGTTTGTCTGAATTTCAACGGAGCAAAATTTTTAATAGTAACGGAATGCCAGCATGGTTATATCGTCAAACTGCTCTCCGTTCTTTGTGAATTCCTTAAGCTGCCCGTCTATGCCGTCTATCAGGTGCCTGCAGGTGTCCGACTCCAGCTTCGGGGAATTCAGGGTCTCTATCAGAGCGCCCTCTCCGAAGCGGTGGCCCTCAACATCCTTGGCCTCGGTGACACCGTCGGTGTATACGAATACCATATCTCCCCGGTTAAGGGTGATGGTCTCGGTTTCAAATCTGAGATTCTCCACGGTTCCAAGAGGAGGACAATGCTCGGATACGATGGATTCGAAACTGCCGCCCTTCCTTCTGATGGCGGGATTTTCATGGCCCGCATTGACCATCACGAGCTCTCCCGTGGACAGAGTCAGTATACCAAGCCATACGGTTACAAACAGGCCCTGCTCATTGTTCTCGCAAAGCCGGTTGTTAACGTCGGCCATTATAGCGTCGGGCTGATCCCCTCTCAGGCTTCGGTTGTAGATGGTGTTCTTGGCCACCACCATGAAGAGGGAAGCGGGTATACCCTTGCCTGATACATCCGCAACCACAAAGGCCATGCGGTCATCATCGATGTTAAAGAAGTCGTAGAAATCACCGCCCACTTCCTTGGCGGGATCGATCAGGGCGCAGACTCCGACCCTGTCGTTCTCGGGGAAGTCCGTAGGCAGCATATCCATCTGGATCTTTGCCGCCACGTTGAGCTCCGTTTCAATCCTCTCCTTTTCGGAGGTCATTTCCATAATGTTTTTGATGTGTTCGTTCAGATCCTTCTCCATCTGGTTGAAGGCTCTGTTCAGATCTCCGATCTCGTCGTTTGATTCCAGATCAAGCTTTGCGAATCCGAAACCCTTGTCCCTGTCACTGATGTAGCTCAGGGCAGTCTGGGAAAGATGCTTGATGGGATTTACTATGAACACATTTGTAACCGCAACCGCCACAAAGCAGAGACCGATGATAACGAAGATCATCAGCATTATGATGGTCATCATATACTGCTTTTCCCTTGCCTTTACCGCATCCATCGAAAGGTCTATGTTGACGGTTCCTGCGGTGTCGCCGTTTTTATCAAATACGGAAACGCAGGCGGTTACCAGCCATCCGTAGGCATCGGTATAGGTGATGTAGGGCTCCAATTTCGCATGGGGATCGTCATAGAGATCCCAGCTGGCACCCTCCACATGGTCAAGCACTCCGGGAGGACAGAAGTCATCATCATCTGCTGCATCCACCAGATAAACGGAATATATAACGCCGTCATTTCCCTTGAAATAACTGGAGGTATACACGCAGGACATGCACTCGATATCCTCATGCTGGATCTGCTTGAGCTGCGCCAGGACATTTTTGTATTCGGGCATGTCATATATTTCGTTGTAACGTTCAAGGTAGGCGTCAAACTCAGGGGAGCCCCAGTCATCGCTTGTGACCAGCTCATCTGCGGGGACGCTCATGAAGATCTCGTATATCCGGTCGGAAACCGCCTTAAGATCCTCAGTATCCACAAGCAGTGCCGCGGTCTGCGCCAGATCGTAGGCTTCGCCCTTGTAGCTCTTTTCGTTGGCTTTTTCGTACTCGGTGTAGCTTATATACGCAGTTACCGTAGAGATCAGCACCGCGATGAGCACGATCAGTATCATTGTCTTGACCTTTATGGATATTCTGAGTCCTTTTTTCATGTAACCTCCTTGCCCGGCTTCTCCGGAACAGCTTACTGACTCGTGTATAAGAAGACCCTGTCACCGATAACGTCTTCAACGCTCTGGTTTGGTCCGCACTGCAGTATATCCGGATCGCCGCCGGTTTCATCTGTCCTTACCGATCTGCATCTTTCAAGGCGGAAATCCGTATCCTTGCCCTCTATGGTATAGAGAGCGAAATTAGCCCTTCCGTTGTCGATGCTCATGCAGTCGTAAACCTTAGGGTCCGGACACCTGTTGGAATCTATGCCCTTGCCCTTATTTTTATAGGCAACGCAGTTTTCTATGATATGGCCTCCGGGAATGGACTCGCCTCCCAGCTTGAAGCCGTTTCCGTTGCCCGCATCACGCAGTATGCCGTCCCTGTGGACATAACCGTTCATATAGGACATGCAGCCCTTTATCACAACCTTGCCGATCCTGCCGGACTCTGACTTGGTATACAGGTCAAAGCCGTCGTCCGCATTATGATGGGATACGCAGTTTTCAAATATATTGCCGTCGCCGGCCTTTATCTTGCAGGCGAAGCCGTCCGCCAGATCCCCGCCGGAATCAGCGTTTTCATAGCTTTCGCACTCGATTATCAGATTGTCATGGGGCCAGAGGCTCCTGCCCTTGCTGTCCACATCGTCCCTTCTGTCGGCGTGGGAACCCGTGAGGATGCATATGCCCACGTTTCCGTTGTGATGGGCGATCACCCGCCTTATAACATTAAAGGAACCCGCAACCCAGACTCCCACGTTAATATCGGGAGCATTCCTGACCTCCAGATCCTCTATATGCCAGTAGCATCCCCAGATCAGGAATCCGCCGGAGAGCTTGCCGTTGTTTGCGGCTCCCGAAAAGTCCAGAACCACCTTTTCGCCGCTCTCGGGATCTGCCGCCATGCGGATGGGGTGCTCCCTTGTGCCGTCGATCCCCCGCTCTATCTTAAGGCTCCGGTCGAGTTCGTAAACTCCGCCCTCCATCAAAATGGTCTGGCCGGGCCTTGCAAAATGCACCGCCGAAAAGACGTCCAGAGGTCTTTCCCTGCTGCCGTCTCCGTTTTCGCTGCCGTCCTTTGAGACATATATGGTGCCTCCGTCCTCCCCGTACTGTCTGAAGTGGACGTTTATGGACTCACTTACCTCATCGTAGGAGGAAAGGCAGTTGTAAATATTTGTCGGATCCTCGGGATCGTTTCCGCAGTGATAATCCTGATCCGGCAGGAAAGAGGCCACAAAGCCGTTTTCGCCGGTGATAAGGGAAACCGGCACATACACGTACCCGCCGGGCTCCACCACACTGGAATAGAGCTCGTCGCCCTCGTCGCCCATTACCGTGAGGGTGCCCCTCCATGTAGGAAGGTAGGTGAGATATGCCTTTCTTACGTTTGAATACTCGGATGAGAAAAATCCCGAGTTGTTTGTAAAGAATTTCTTTTTATGGTTCCTGGTGGGATCGTCGGATGCGGCATCCACCACCGAAAGCTGTGCATCAAAGAATGTTACGTCCATATTTCTGGCGGCAAAGAAGCCCACATTCACCCATCCCTTTTCGATGGTTTCAAGAATGCCGTCCTTTTCAAGGGCAGTGCCAAGATCCGAAACGGGCTCTCCGCCCTCATAGAATCTTTCGTCATAATAGGTTTTTTTGCCGATGACGATACCTTCCTCGGTCTCGTATGTAACTGTGTAACCTGAATTGTTTTTGGAAACGGAAAGAATGAATTCCTTTTGAACCAGATCCTCAGGCGTCTGGGCCGCTCTCTCAAGCAGCGCACCGGTGCCGTAGTCCTTTTGACCGGACTTTTCGGGATCGAAGGAATGGGGCTCTACGTATTCCCCAAGAATGTTATAGGCTCCGTCACCCAGTTCAGCGCAGATATGCTCGAGGGGTGTCAGCTCCTGTTTGAAATACTTACCCACTGCGACTGAGGGGTCATCACGGAATTCCTGATAGTTTTCGGCGGTCACTCCGTATCTGCCCAGGGCACAGACACCCATGGCCATCTCTATGCGGGTGCATTTTTCGTCATCCGTGAAACAGGCGTTTTCGGAATCCCAGAAATAATTGTACCTGGTGACTGCCGCCATGACGGAATTGTTCCAGAAGTCGTGGCCTCCGGTACTGCCTATGCTGTCACAGGCCATTACGCCGAAGCCCTCCTGTCCGTTTGTATAGGACCAGTCGTTTATCACCGCCCTTACCCTGAGGGTAAAGTTTTTGTCTGCCGGGACCTGAGTATAGTAGTAACTCAGTCCGTCCATGGAAAGCTTGACTATCTTCCCGGAATTCTTCAGGGAATACAGTCTGACGCCCTCTTCTATGCTCCCGGTATGACCGCAGAGCGATGCGTCGTCCGTTGAATTTGTTCCGAATGCTTTAAATTTCCATTCAGCCATTGTACCCTCCTTAACAGACAAAAAAACCCTCATGCTACAATGCTATCATAATGCGGTGGGATTATCAACTTAAAGGCTGAACTTCGGAGGGTTCGGTTTCCGGCTGTACATGACGGCTGTAGTACACGTCACGCATCCTGTAGGCGGTCATGACAGCCACGTAAAGGGCAGCAACCCCCAGTATGATACCGCCGGCGACGGTGTTGAAGACGGGAACACTTCCGCTGATCACGGAAGCAAAGTTTGCGAACATGTGAAAGAGTATGGACCACAGAAGTCCGCCGCAGCATTCATAGGTATAGCACATGCCCAGACCCATGAAAAAGGCATAGACAAGCTGCACTATGTTTCCGTGGAAGATACCGAAGAGCAGGGATGAGGCCATCCCCACGGTTATACAGAGTTTAAGGTTTCTTTCACCCCTTATCTTTTGAGATATGAAAAGGGGCAGGCCGTAGAGAAGTCCTCTGAAACAGATCTCTTCAGTGGCAGGCGCCACAAACACCGCCAGCATAATAAGAGTTGCCGGCGGCAGGGCATTCAGCTGATCCGAATATGCCTGAAAGGTCTCGGAAAGCTGTATCAGCCCGCTGAAAACTATGACCTGGTTCAAAAAGAACGCAAGGGACATGGAAAATGCGATTACAACAGGCAGTCTTGCGGGTTTTCTCATTACTTCTCCCGGATTTTTAAAACTGATATTTACTATTACCGTTCTTTGTTTTCCATGACGGACTGTCCGTCACTCCTTCGGCTCTTCCTTGGGAACCGCCATGATCTTTACCTTGTCCAGGGCTGCAGATACCGGCTTGATGGAGATTATGATCACCGTGAGCACAAGCTCCGTGATCATATATGCTCCGTTATAGGCAAGGGAGTAAAGGAAGGGCTTTCCGTTGAGCAGAGCGGGAACCTCGGGTGATGAAGCGTAATCCGCAAAGAAGAGCACGCCTGACAGAGTTGAAAAAAACAACCTGCAGAGCACGCCGAAAACGTAACCTATCAACAGCCCCTTTCTCTTGTTTTTATAAAAGATACCCGCAAGTCCCAGAGCTCCGAAGGCCAGCACATAGTCCACAAAAAGCTGGGGAATGCTGATGATATAGGGCCCCATGAGCATCTGCAGAAAGCCGTAGGCTATGGAGCAGCAGAGCCCGGCCCCAAGGCCGTACCAGTTTGCGATAAGCACCACAAAGAGCATGGAGAGCAAGGTCACCGAACCTCCCATGGGCATGTGGATAAGCTTGATATTCGAGGTCACCACCGCCAGGGCTATGGCCATGGCCGAAAATACCACCTGCCTGGCTCCCATCTTCTGCCTGGGAACCAGTAAAAGGCACCCAACCAGAAAAACTGCTACAATCACAATTGCAAGTATGATATATCCGGCAAACGTAAGGTCATAGGAACCACCTTCATTAAGCGTTGCAAAAAATTCCATAATAACTTCCTCCTCAATCACTTTAGTGCACTAAAGAAACACAACGAAATGATTATATTAAATCAGTGGGTTCCTGTCAATTTTCCATCCGCAATAAATTCATCTATCTGCTTAAGGCATACCCTCCGGGCATCCTCTTTATCCCTGACAGCCTTTGACCACTGAACCGTCTTTTCCACGGCCTTCCCGATATCCCAGACGCAGTCCCAGCCGAAGGTTTCCTTGAGATGTGTGCATTCAAGCCTCAGGAATCCGGCCTCGTGGAAGCCGCCGGTACTTTTGTTTATCCACTTCATGCCCTCGCCCCATTTTTCGCAGAAAATATCCGCCATGCGGCCGGCATTGACGCAGTCCTTTTCGTCGGGCCCCACATTGTAGCTGCCTGCGAGGGAAGGGTCATTATACTGGGCGGCGGCTATCATCAGATAGGCAAAGACCGGCTCCAGCACATGCTGGAAGGGTCTAACGGCATGGGGATTTCTTATGATGATATCCTCTCCCGCAAGTGCAGCCCTCACGCAGTCGGGGATGATCCTGTTGTCCGCCATGTCGCCTCCGCCTATGACGTTTCCCGCCCTGGCGGTGGATAGGGCAACTCCCGCCTCCTGCAAAAAGGACCTCCTGTAGGTGGCGCTCACCAGCTCGGAACAGGACTTGCTGTTGGAATAGGGATCGTAGCCATCCAGCGGCATGTCCTCGACAAAGGGCCTGCCGGACTCGTCGTTACTGTACACCTTGTCCGTTGTGACATTGAGAACGCTCCTGACTCCGGATGAGGTCCTGACGCACTCCAGCAGATTAACCGTGCCCATCACATTGGTCTCATAGGTATACGCCGGGGATCTGTAAGATTCGATCACCAGGGGCTGGGCCGCCATGTGGATCACTATCTCGGGCTTCGATGCCTCGAAAGCCTTTTTCATATGATCAAAATCCCTTACATCACCTATAACGGAGGTCATTCCCTCTCCCGCAGCAACATTTGCCAGCTCAAAGAGTGAGGGGTCCGTGGGAGGCTCCAGTGAATAACCTGTGACAGGGGCTCCCGCCTTCTGAAGTATCAAAGAGAGCCAGGCTCCCTTAAAGCCCGTATGTCCCGTGAGAAAAACTCTCTTTCCTTTGTAAAATTCAAGAATCTTTGCGTAATCCATGTTTCCTCCGGATGAAATAAACCACTCCGAAGAGGGCAACGGCCAAAAATGCGCCGCAGCCTGCTTCAAAGCCGCTGTTTTTATACTTAAGCCGCACCTGATGCTCACCGCCTCCGGTGTTTACGGCAATGCACATGATATCCTTTACCGTGGGCAATACTTCCCTGCCATCCACTGTCACCTTCCAGTTTTCGGTGAAGGGAAGGGCGATCACCAGCTCGTCCCCCGCATCATTCGAGGTGGTAACAGACACGGTGTCATGTGCCTCGTCATAGAAAAAGCTCTCTATGCCGTTGCCCTTCGCCGCCTCGATGCGCTGAGCCTCAAAATACTGCTCATAATCCTGCTTTGTGTTCCAGAGCCTGTCGCTTCCGGCCCGGTCCCTTGCCCGGGCCATGCCGTGCCAGGCAGTGTTTTCGTAGACTATCCACTCCTCGCCGTAGTAGTCCAGCCTCTCCCTTTCCTCATAGTAATCCGGCGCGGGAGAGCCGGCTCTGCCTATGTAATACTTAACACCGTAGGCCGTCTCATAGTTTCCGTTGTGGGAAAAGCCGTCGGAGCGCCACTCCTGGGCGTGTCCGCAGAGCTCGTCGGAGGCGGTCTGGGTGTAGTTGTTCATGATGCTGAGCCAGTAGGTTATGCCGTTGTAATCCCTGATCATGGCCGTGTTCTCCGGCCTGTCGGAGGTGGTCATGAAGCGGTCCAGGGATATCCTGTATACGTCGTGGTCGCCGGCTATCACCTGTGAGTGTAGCACGGGAGAGTCAAGGTTGCGCCTCACATTTTCCATATCCAGCCTGGAGCCCTTCTTTGCCCCGTTGGGATAGACGGTCAGGCATACAGACACCAGAACGGTCAGGGCAGCCGCGCCATATACGCACCTGCGCAGAACAGGTTTTTCAAAGGCCTCGTGCCAGGGGGCTCCAAGAACGTAGCAAAGGGTCATGGAAAAAAGGAAGTGCACCAGAAAAGCCCAGCGGGTGTTGACCTCAAAACCCGACTCTCCGAAACCGGAAAAGATATAACCGGTTATGGGAAGGGCCACCGTCAGCAGTACCACCGCGTTTGCAATGCAAAGCTGAAGCTTCGCCTTCGTCCCGGGAAGGAAAAACAGCACGGCCACCGCCGCAAACTCCGCCACGGTGATCTTGCAAAGATATTTGAAATAGTATTCCGCCGGCTTTCCGATAAAGGAAAGATATACCGGCAGATAGGGCGTCCAGTTCTTTGGATCGAAGATGATGCCTGCTATGCTGATGTGGGCTCTCTCGCTGCCCATAAAGCCCGAGACCGAAGGGAAGAACACGGGACCCGAGAGGGCTATGCCGAGCACCATCACCGCGGCTGCGGCGAGTGAACAGGCGATAACCTTCTTAAAACCCTTTACTCCGAAGACCGCGATCCCTCTTCCCAGGCAGTATACCACCAGGAAGACGCAGGTCATGTAGAGGTAGTAGAAGCCGCATAGGGCCGCATAGACCGAGGAGATGAGCATCAGCCTCACTCCTCCCTTTTCGCCCTTGAAGATCAGTTCCACCGCCGTCAACATAAGGGGCATGTAGATCAGCACCGAGCCCCATCCCATGTATGAGGTGACGCCGCCGTAGGTAAAGCCGTTGACGATATAGCAGAAGACTCCCGCCAGGGCGCACATGCTCTTTATGTTCATTTTCCGGCAGTATACCAGAAAGGCCACGCCCGCAAAATATATCCTTACGAAAAAGCTGAGAGAATAAACTACCGGAGAGAGATCCCCGTCAAAAAAGGCGGAAACAAGATACACGGGATCGCCGAAGCCGTAGTAGTTTAGGCTTCCCATGATATCCTCTCCCATTCCGATGGAAAGGTCATAAAACCTTAAGGAAAGATCCCCGGTCATCACCCGGGATGCCAGCTCCCTTAAGTACTTTCCGAAATAGAAAAAACCCATGAAATACTGGTCTATTCCGTCCATCTTTGTAACAAAAGTACGTCCCCCCATGAAAAAGGGGACGTACGCCGTTGCGAAGATCAAAAGAAACATCGCCGAGTATATCAGGGTTGCTTTTCTGTATCCTTTATTTTCCATTGTCCGAACTTGATGAGGGTTTCCTTGCACTCAGATAGTAGCGCTTTCTGAGCTGCTTGTCCACATCTCCGGTGGCGCCCACATTGTAGGCTATGATCTCCATGGTGCTCTTGGGCTGGGTGACGGTGCTGGTAGTAGTGGTGGTAGTTGTGGTTGCCACCGTAGGCGCCGTAACCTTGAAGAAATGCATGCCGTTGTTGTCCACATCGTCCGCATTGTAGGTTATGGTGAAGGCCGAGCCTCCGTCACCGTTTGCCGCTACCAGGCCAACCTTGGGATAGCCCTTTGACAGAGCCGTATAGGTGGTGTCATAGGGATCAAAGTCTATGATGAACTTCTTCACCGCTGCGGACTCCATCTCATACCTCTTCTGGGGCGATGAGATCTCGTTCTTGTCGCTGCCCTCGGGGTAGAAGAAGATCTCAACGGGAAGGATGAACTTCCTCTTTGTCCAGTTGCCGTATATGTAATTGTCTCCGTTCTTGTATACCGTCCTTACGCCGAAGTAGTAGAGCTTGCCCCTCTTTATACCCCTGTAATTCTTATAGAGGGCGGTGTCGGGCTTTGAGATGATATCTATGCTCTGCTGTCCCGCGGTTGTGGTGTAGGTAAAGGTCTTGCCGTCGATCACAAGGGGTGAGTTGGTATCCAGACCCTTTTCCGAAGTGGCGTATACCACATCGTAGTGGTCGACTCTCTCGTAATCGTACTGGTTGTCGATACTGGTGGCCTTTGTCTTGCCGGAGGACTTGAACTCTATATGAGCAACGTTGGAGCCGTCCGCGGTGGACTTGGAGGAATAGAGGGTTGTGTTCATATCCCTTACCCTGGCCAGCTGCAGATGGGCCTCGGTCCATTTTGCGGACTCAGCGTCTGCCCACATTATGGCGCCGCCCTTGATCTTGCAGGCAGCCACTACTCTGTAGTAGTACTTCTTGCCCAGTTCAACGCCGGTGTCGGTATTGTCAAGCTTAACGCTCACGTAGTTGTAGCCCTTGCAGTCCTTTCCGAAATCGTCGGTTATGGCGGAGCTCTCTCCCACCTTTGAATACTTGATGCGGCCTTCAAGCTTTCCGGATTTATCGCACTCCCACTCTCTGAAGTCAACGCCCTTTTCATCGGCGAAGACGGGCTCGCCTCCGGATATCTTGTTGGTCCTCTGGATCTTGTAGAGCACCGCATCGCTGGCGTCCGACCACACGATATCCATCTCGTGGAGGTTTACGGGGTATACGAATACCTTTTCCGGAGATGCGGGGTAAGCCTTTATCGCCATGGCCTTGTTGCTGTTCTTGAAATCGGCTTCCTTGCCGTTCACTGGCACTATCCTGTAGATATGATACATGCCCACCTCAAGGCCCTTCTTGTCCAGAAAGCTCATCTCCGTACCTTCTCTGGGGGTATCGTTCTTTTTGGATGCTATCTTTTTGAAACGGTCCTTGTCGTAGGTATCCATGGCCTCCTGGGCGGAGGTCAGGCTGTCCCAGGCATCCAGTGATCTGTAGATATTGTATTTTTTCGCACAGGGGTCGGAAAGCCAGGTGAGCTTAACCTCATCGTAGGCGTGCTCTCCGGCAGATACCACCTGAACCTTACCGAAGGTGCAGGTGCGCTCTAAAGGTGCGCTCATGGCTCCCACCTTCTTTTTGTGGATGATGGCAGCCTTGTAATCAAAGGTCTTTCCCGGAGGGAAATTGTTGTAGGGTACCGCGTAAAGCAGGTTGCCGGTCTTCTTTCCCTCTGCGTTGTTCTCGCTGACGGTGGTGAGATCGCTTACAAACTCGCTGGTGATCCTCTTGTACTTGCCGTTTGAACCGGCGCGGTAGATGGCGATCTGTGCCTCGTCCTCTGCAATCTTGCCCTTGAAGTTCCAGTCCACCCTCACGTAGAAATTACCGGACTTAAAACAAAGGTCGTGATCCGTCACGTCCTCGTCTCCCTGGCCGTAGTATCTGCTTATCCTCACCAGGGTGGGTGCGGGATAGCTGTTGTTCTTAACCTGTACAGCAGGGCTGACCTTTCCGGATACGTCCAGGCCCTCTACCTCCAGATGGGAGGTCACACGGTAGAAATTCTTTTTTGTGTCTACCAGGGCTGCCGCATTGTCGGTGACCGAAAGGCTTGCCAGAAGTCTGGTGACTCCCGTGGTCGCTCTGGAATAAGCCCCTGAGGCGCTGTCGCCGGAGACGGTTCCCTCATCGTCCGCAAATACCACGAAGGAATCCTGAACATCGGCAAACTTCTTCTTCGAAGCCCTCTCAACGGTGTAGGAATAGTGATGGCCCAGCTTTGCAAACACTATCTGGGCGGTATCGTAATCCACTCCGGTGTCGGCTGAAAGAATGGTGCTGGAGGGGATCGTCATGTACTCTCCCATCTCGGAACCGGTCTTGTCAAAGGCCTTGACCCTGTAGATGTGGATATTATTTGTACTGTCAAAGGCGGTGGTGTCTATGAAGCTCTTCTTTTTGGTCCTGACCACGATGGTCTCGTAGGAACCGTCCACCTTAAAGCTGTCCAGGGAGAAGAACTTTGCGCCCTTTATCTTCCATTTGAGCTTTATGCCGGTGACTGTGTTTTTCACATAGGGAGCCGCATAGAAAACGGTATTGTCGTTTTCCGCTCCGTTTAAGGCACTGACTATGGCGGCGGGATCGTAGTTAAGCTCGGCGTCCTTGCCACCCTCGCCCTCAAAATCCGCATCATCTCCCACGGGGACCTCGTCCTCGGTAGAGTTGCCGGGCTCTATTACCCCGTCTCCGGAAGATTCGGGAAACTCTTCGTTGCATACGTCGCAGTCGATCTCGGACTCGTCGAGATAACCCTCGCTCTGCATCAGATCAAGCCCCGAGAGCTCCTCTGTTTTCATTTCTTCCGGCTCGTTTTCCGTAAAAGCTCCGGCCTGCGTATCTGCCCGGTCCGAAGATACGGTGTCCGTTTTAGCGGCCGCATCAAGCTCCGCAGCCGAAGGAAGGGCGGTCTGGGTCAGCAGCATAGCCGCTGTCATGGCCAGCGCTACCGTTCTCTTTATCCTGCCTGTGATCATATTCAGCCTCATGGCTCACTCCTCTTCACTTTCTTTTCTGTTAAGTGTGTCGCTGTATGTGTTTACGGGAAGGTCGTAGTTTACGGCCTGTGCCCTGAGTATCTCCAGAAGATCATCTACGTTGTCGGCGGTGACCTTGTAGCCGAAGCCCTGCTCCAGCAGTCTTTCGTCCGCCTTGTCGTAGAACATCACATCTATCATTTTGTCACCAACCGCCGAGGTATAGTGGCTGTTCTCGTAATAATTACCGGTGTCCATGGTGACGTCGTTGAAACCGCTGAAGTTGTAGTAATCCGTAACGTCAGCCAGCTTTTCAAGGAAGACCAGATATCCGTTGTCTATATCCTTCATGTAGGTATAGCCGAATACCGGATTGGTAAATACGGTGAATTTGATGTTGTGCTCTTCGCAGAGCGCCTTCATCTGTGCGAGCTCGTCAAACACCGCATCCCTGGGCATATAATAATCCGCCCAGTAGGGCTTTAGATTGTGCTCCACATCGAAGTTGGGCTCGATCTCCAGCCACTCCGTACCGGTGGTCAGCAGCCTGTCACCCCAGCCCGGATCCCTGATCTCGTGATCCTTCATGGTGTCGATGGATTCCGCCAGTGTGATGGGATCCAGAAAGGCCAGGTAGAAGCCCAGCTTCTCGGTAAGGGTCCCGTCCCAGGGGAACATCTTGCGATAGAGGATGTTTTTGTGAAGGGAAGGCTCCACAAAGTATGATATGTCATCCACTCCCACTATCACATTCTTGGGAACTATGCCCCTCTTAATGAAGGCCTTGAGTATGGTAAGGTGCTCCGCGGGAAGCCCTTCGGAGGCCATCATGTCGTAATAGGTGCCGTCATTCATGCGGGTCACATCGATGAAGCCCACCCTGGATGAACCGAAGAGGAAGGAATCATAGGCGCCCTTCTTTCTGATGACGTTCAGGGGTTTTATGTAGTTTTTGTCAGGCTCTACACCGTTGTCCACAAGCTTCGTGGCGTGGAAAATGTTAAAGGGATCCAGCAGCACGCCGAAGGGCACGAACAACAGGCATATGATGGCGAAAAACGCCAGGCACTTGATGATAAACCTTTTCATGACACTCCTAAAACTGGAAATAGATAAAGCTCTGGGTGGTTCCTCCGTGGAGCTTCAGCACTATGATGGCTGATACCACAACCACGTAGCCAAGCCATCTTACCACAGTGGGCAGTGATCCATAATCCTCCAGAAGGTCTCTCTTCAGCGAGAAGTAATCGTATACGCCAAGCCCTATGAGACATATGACCACCTTGGTGAAGGAACCCGCATTGAAGGTCGTGTCGATCATCATCTTAAGGAACGCGTTGCCAAAGTGTATCACTCCGTTGTGAAGATGGGTCACCACAAAGAATGCATCCTCAAGGGAATCGGCCCTGAAGAAGATCCACGCGAAGGATACAAGTCCAAAGGTCAGCAGCGTCCGGCCTATAGCATATATACGTTTGCCTCCCGTCTCTTTTTCAGTGGCGGGCCGGGTAAATATCCTCTCCAGGATCTGGTATATCCCGTGGAGTCCGCCCCAGAGTACGAAGGTCCAGTTGGCGCCGTGCCAGAGGCCGGACACCAGCATTGTAACCATGATGTTGAAAATGTTCCTGGCCTTGCTGACCCTGCTGCCCCCCAGGGGTATGTAAACATAGTCCCTGAACCAGGTTGAAAGGGAGATGTGCCAGCGGCTCCAGAACTCCCTTATGCTCTTTGAAAAATAAGGGCTGTCAAAATTCTTCATCAGGTCGATGTTCAGCAGCTTTGCACAGCCCACCGCAATGTCCGAATAACCGGAAAAATCGCAGTAGATCTGGAAGGTGAAGAGGATCGCCGCCACTATGAAGGTGAGGCCGAAATAGCTGTGGACATCGTCAAATACTATATCCACGTACTTTCCGATGGTGTCGGAGAGCACCAGCTTTTTTATAAAGCCCACCAGCATGAGACGAAGTCCGATCACCGCCTTTTTTTCATCAAACTGCCTCTCCTCGAAGAGCTGGGGCATAAGGTTTTTCGTCCTCTCTATGGGGCCGGCCACCAGCTGGGGGAAGAAGGATATGAAAAGCGCATACTTCAGGAAGTTCCTCTGGGCCTTCACCTCTCCCCGATAGACGTCTATCACATAGCTTAGGGACTGGAAGGTGTAAAAGGATATGCCAACCGGAAGGAGCAGTGCCACCGTGTAGGGGCTCAGCTTTATGGAAAAAAGCGACAAAAGCGAGCACAGTGACTCGCTGAAGAAATTGAAGTATTTAAAGAAGAAAAGTACCCCGAGACAGACCACCAGGGCCGCCGCAATGTATGCCTTCGCCCTTTTTTTCGAGGTGGAAACACAGCCCTCCACCAAAATGGCGCAGGTATAGGAAACCGCCGTGGTCAGAAGGATCAGCAGCACGTACTTGGGGTTCCAGCTCATGTAGAAATAGTAGCTGGCCGCAAGCAGGGGCAGATACCTGTACTTGTGGGGCACGGCCCAGTATATTACAAAAACTATGGGCAGAAAAATGGCAAAGCCAAGTGAATTAAAAAGCATAACTTACCTTATATGTACAACTTTCCGTCTCTGTGTCTCTCTCTGGCGACTATGAGCATCCTGTCCACGCCGCCTCCGGGGAGCTCCTCACCCTCGGAGATCTCCCTTTCAAGATAGCCCTCGAAGGCCGCCTCGAAAGTAAGACCCGCCTCATCCAGCAGGCTTTTTATCTCGGCAAGGGTGTAGCTCCGCTCCCGGTGTACCTCGACGTTTCTTTCAAAAAGTCCGTCCTCACGGCCCGAAAACAGGGTGAGGAAGTATTCGTTTATCCGTGTTTCCGGATCGTATTCGTTTTCGCAGATAAAGGCCGCATCCTCGTCGCTCTGGGCAAATACGGCATTTCCCAGCTGCTCCTCAAGCTTGAAGGGGGTGTTCATGTCAAAGATAAAAACTCCCCTCTCCTCAAGATAGTTGCCCGCAAGGGTGAAGACCTTTTTCAGATCATCGGGATCCGTGATATAGTTCAGGCTGTCAAAGCTGCTGACTATGGCCCTCACGGTGCCGTAGAGTTCAAACTCCCGCATGTCCTGGCAGAGCCAGAGAATGTCGGGATCCCTTTCACGGGCTGCCTCCAGCATTTCGGTGGAAGCATCCACTCCTATCATGTCATAGCCCTTCTGCTTCAGCAGCGTTGTAAGGCGCCCGCTGCCGCAGCCAAGGTCCAGTACCAGCCCCTCTTCTATCCCCCGCTCCTTAAGCAGGGAAGCTATGCGGCCGGCCCACTCCTCATAGGGTATGTCTTCCATGAACCTGTCGTAAAGCCGGGCAAAGGCGGTGTAGGGGGTGTTCATAGCACCGCCCCCAGAAGTCCGTAGGAAACCACGGACATGATCACCGTGGCGATAATTATGCCCAGAAACTCAGCCAGAATGGCCTTTTTGAAATCTATCTCCAGCAGGGCAGCGATCAGAGATCCCGTCCATGCGCCGGTTCCCGGCAGAGGTACGCCCACAAAGAGCATGAGCCCCACAAACTCTCCCGCCGCGATCTTGTCGCTGCGGTTCATGGCTCTTCTCTCAAGCCATTCCACTATGCCCCTCATAAAGGGCAGCTTTTTCAGCAGGGCAAATATCTTTTTGATAAAGAGCAATATAAAGGGTATGGGTATGATATTTCCGATTATACACAGGGGTATGGCCGTGGTGATGGGCACCTGCAGAAGGGCGGATGCCAGCAGACCGCCGCGCAGCTCCAGCAGGGGTACCATGGAGATGATGAAAACCACCGCCTCCTTTGAAACATAGGCCCCCAGGGTTTGGGTAAACCACATTGCAAGACTTTCCATCAGATCAACTCCTTAAGCGCATTTATGAGACTGTCCATCTCTTCGTCCGTACCTATGGTGATCCTCAGGTAATCCTTTATCCTCGGCTTGTTCCAGTGACGCACGAAAATGTTCTTTTTCTTAAGCTCCTCGAATATATATCCCGCATCGGCGCTCTCATGCTTTGCAAACAGGAAATTCGTGCAGGAATCCGCAAAGGAGAATCCCATCTCCCTGAGCCTTTTCGCCGTGTTTTCCCTGGTCTTTACGATCCTGGCCACTATATCCCTGAAATACTCATCGTCCTCTATGGCAGCGCAGCCGGCCGCAATGGAGGGGTAGTTCATGGTATAGGAATTAACGGAATATTTCACATCGTTAAGGTATTTTATGAGCTTTTCACAGCCCATGGCAAAACCCACCCTGAGTCCTGCCAGAGCCCTGGACTTAGAGAAGGTCTGCACCACCACCAGGTTGTCATACTTTTCGATAAGCCCGATGGCGCTCTGTGCGCCGAAATCCACATAGGCCTCATCCACTATGACGATGCAGTCGGGATTGGATGCCACTATCTTCTCAATGGTTGTAAGAGGAAGGGCAGCTCCCGTGGGGGCGTTGGGGTTTGCGATGACTATGCCGCCGGCCCCGGAGTCAATGTAATCGGCAGGGTCTATGGTAAAGTCGTCCTTAAGGGGCCTTACCTCATAGGGAATCCTGTAGACCTCGCACCACACATCGTAAAATGAATAGGTGATATCCGGAAATATCACCGGCTTATCCGAATTAAAATAAGTGAGGAAGCACATGGACAGAACATCGTCCGAGCCCACTCCCGCAAAGACCTGTCCTTTTTTAAGGCCGTTGTACTCTCTCCAGGTCTCCACCAGAGGCTCCGCCTCCACATTGGGATACAGCCTGAGCTTCTCCCAATCCATCTCCCGTACCGCCTTCTTTACCTTTTCCGAAGGGGGATAGGGACACTCGTTTGTATTAAGTTTGATCACACCGGTGCAGGTAGGCTGTTCGCCCGGGGTATAGGGCACTACGGTGCGTATCTTGTCTTCATAACTCATTGATCGTAATCTCCGTGCTTTATAAGACCCGGATTGGGGAAATATCGTATGACAGCCTTGCCCACGATCTTGCTCCTCTCCAGGTAGGTATTATCCCAGAAACGGGAATCCGCGGAATTGTTCCGGTTATCTCCCAGCATAAAATAATGGTCCTCGGGGACCTCATAGGGTCCGAACTCACCCATGGTGGTGACGTTCAGGTATTTTTCCTCCAGGAGCACGTTGTTGATATAGACTCCGCCGTCCTTTATCTCCACCGTCTCCCCCGGCAGTCCGATTATCCTCTTGATATAAAGGATCTTCTCGTTGTCGGGAAAGTGGAATATCACCACATCCCCACGCTCGGGCTCGGAGAAGGCGTAGGACAGTCTGCTTCCGAAGAGCCTGTCTCCGGTCATTATGGTATTTTCCATGGATGCGGAGGGTACCCTTGCGTTTACGAGGATACAGAAATTAAGGAACATGGAGATGACCACGGCCGTCAGTATGACGCTGCCCCACTCCATGATCTCCTTTAATATCTTTTCCTTGCGCATGGCGCCTACATCCATCCGGCCGTCGCCGGTGTTTTCCTCATTGTCAGTCGGCATCAAAGTATCTCTCCCTGATCTCGGCGGTGAACACCTCTGCTCCCGCCCTGTTCAAATGGTTGTTGTCTCCGAAATATTTATTGTCATAGACAGGCACTTCGGTCTCCACCGTAAAATCCGGATGGTCGGCCTTTATTCCCTCCATCATGGAGGAAAAGCCCTTATAAAACTCTTCCGTAATGGCCTCTCCCGAGGCTGTGTTAACGGGGGACTGGATTATCTTCACGCTGCATCCCGCCGCCTCAAGCTCCTCAAGCAGCCTTGAGTAGTATAGTGTCACAAGGGGTGATGTGTCAAATATCTCGTGATGTGTCTCGTAATTCAGCTTGTCGTTACCCTCCTCATCACCGAACTGGGTGTAACCCTTATCGGCCCTGACGGAGTCGTATTTGGCGCTGTTTTCAGGTAATCGCCCGTTAACTCTCGCCGTGTACATGGAGGCCAGGTATTTGTTGGGGAGCCTCAGCTTATAGGAGAACACATCCGTGAAAAAATGCTCGCCCAGCTTATCGGTTTCTCCCAGCCTTGCGGCGTCGGCGTAGACGGAAAGGAGCTGTGACGTGTCCAGATAGTTAAAGCTCATGGTCTGGCCCCAGTTGTCTATGTCGCAAAAGTGATAGGGGGCGAAGATCACCAGCGCCTCCCCCGGTGCCTCGTGGGCAGCCAGATATCTTTTGACCGCATAATACATCTCAATGGAATTGCAGCCGCCGATAGCCATGTTGTAGGAATCCACATCCTCTCCCAGCAGCTCCGGGATTATGCCGGATTTTGCCCTGGAGTCTCCCACTATGATGACATCCGCACCTTTCCCGCTCTCCACGTAGTCCTTTTCCTCCTGCCACATGGCGTATTCCACGGGCATGTAGGCCATGGGACGTAGAGCGGCATAGAGCATCATCACATAGAGGGGGATGCCCAGTATGACAAATCTTGTAAAAAGCTTTATTGTACCTTTCATAAACCGGTTATTTCGCGGATGGTCTTAACAATGTTCTCTCTGGCGTTGCTCTTCCAGAACCTCTCGGTTATCTCGGCAGCGGACTTCTTCGGCTTTTCCTTATTCAGAAGGGACTGTGCCAGCTGCTCTCCGTTCTCAACCAGGATACCGTAGCCGTCCCGGCAGAAATCTATGAACTCCGCCGCAAAGGGGATGTTCAGTATATAGGTGGAAATGTCAAAGGCTATGCCCTCGTAAAGTGCGGTGGAGAAAACTCCCACCTGGGCGTCGACATCGGAGAAGTACTCGTATATGCTCACATCCTTGGAGTCTATGACCTTTATTCCGCCTCCCATGAGCCCGGGATAAAGCTCCGCCCATCTGCCGAACTCGTCGGGATGGAGCTTGTAAAGGATCTCCACCTTGTCTCCGGCTGCCTTTGCCAGCTCAACGGCAAGCGTTGAGAGCTTTTCTCCGTAGGCCGTGCCGGAAATAAAGAGCACACGGATCTTGTTATGAGGGGTCTTTTCCTTTTTATACTTTGCCACCTGTCTCTCAAAATAGGGTGATCCGCAGGAAAAGACGTGATCCTTCTTTATGGGATAGGTCTGGTACTCCGACCAGTAATCCGAATATGACAGATAGTAGTCGGGAGACTCCTTTTCAACGATCCCCTCCGGATATTTCGCAATGGGGCCCAGCAGGGAATGCTGGAGCTCGATGACGGGAATGCCTCTCTCCCTGCACAGCTCGTTGAGTATCAGGGCGTCCACGCTCTTGCTGACTACCTCCACCATGGCTCTGGGGTTTACCTCCTCCAGGAACCTTGAGTAGATCTGTCTTCTGTATTTTCTGAAAAAGAAAAGTGTGGTTGCCCTCTCGAAATAGCTCTCCCTCTTCAGGGGTACATCCAGATAGCTCTCCAGCTCCCTCAAAGGCTCGTCCATTATGAACTGCACCCGGGTCTTGATCTCGTTGTACTCCTTTGAGTGGAAGGTCTTCATCATGATCCTGTACACATAACTGTTCAGGGTCAGCTTATCCACATAGCAAATATTCTTTGTAAGAGGGGGCTCGAAATGACTGTGGTCGTCAAAAAGCCTCTCTAAGGTCACCGAATTGGGGAACTCTTCCTCCAGGAAATCGGTGAAAACGCTCTCATATTTATCCCCCTCCTTCTGGCGGCGGGGATGACAGAGGATCAGAAGATCCACGTTCTTTACCGGGGGTTTTTCGTTTCTCTTAAGCAGTTTGAAAAACAGCTTGGCTCCCGTATCCTTCTGGCCCTTTGACTCAAAGGGATCGGTGCTCACCCCGTTTTTGGCGTTTACCGCCGTATTTACCAGCTCTCTGCGAAGGTAGGAATAAAAATCGAAGTCCTCGACCCTGCCCTGGGAAAAGAAGTCATACTGGTTTTCCCATTTCATTATTATGTCTATAACGTTCATTTTTCCTCCTTCCCCACCTGGACGCCGGAAGGAACCTTGTTGCCAAGGGCATGGTCGCAATAGTCGCAGGCCATGGTGTAGGGGAAGAGCCAGAATTTTTTAAGATCCCTTCTGAAGGATGCCCGGTCCCTCTTTGCGTGAATGTCAAAGGAATCCTCGGGGCAGTCCATGTAACCCAGGTCCGTAAGATGCGCCCCTCTGCTGCAGTGATATAACCTGCCGTGCAGTATGGTGCTGCAATATTTGAAAGCAAAGCAGTTTTTATACTCCTTTGCCAGTCTCACCTTATTCTTACCTCTTTTCTCAACTCCTCCGGGGCTTACCCAGCAGAGATCAGGGTTCCTGTCATATTTCACCCCGTAGCGGTCAAAAAGGGCGGTGAGCTCATCCAGCTTCTGGGTTTTTACGCCGTAGTCGGAAAACTCGATGCGCACTCTGCTGTTCGCCAGTTTTTTCAGTATATCCTCCTTTGGAAGTACCGTGCCGTTGGAGGTGAGGGATACAAAGAGTATCTTTTTATTGGAAAGCACCCTGTCCAGGATCTTGTCAAGATCGGGATATATGAAGGGCTCGCCTCCTATAAGCTCAAGCTCCGTGAGGGTGTCTATGTTCTCCAGGATCTTTTCCACATCCTTGAGTACCAGGTCGGGATCAAGATGGTAAGGATGCTCGTAGCAGGACATGAGGTTATTGCAGTCCCTGCACTTTAAGGTACACCAGGTGGTCATTACGCAGACCAGTCTGGGATACAGTGCCCTGCCGGGCAGCAGTCCGTCCCTGACAACCCTGAAAAGCTGTTCCGGCGTATACTGTGAGCCGAACTTTTGTGTCACAAGGTAAACCGAAGGTGTGAAATTTTTCCTAAAATAAGTATTCTGATTCATGATCTATCCTAAAATCTGAAATAAATAAACTCCTGCGCACCGAAGTTGGCGGAGAGCAGTATCAGCGTAACAAGCAGATAATACATGCCCCAGCGCAGTAAACGATTGTTACCAAACAGGTCGTCCAGGGTCTTCCCCCCGTTTCTGTAGAGATCGACCGCAAAGAGTATTATAAGCCCTAAGGCCAAAATGAGCAAATGATATACCCCCAGTCCCAGGGAGAAGGGTGAGGTTGCAAGTATGCTTGCAAAATTAAAGCCCGTGAAGATCTTTGTCATTATCACCAGGGCTTCATCCAGGCAGGTGGCCCGGAAGAATACCAGGGATACGCAAAAAAGCATAAAGGTACATACCACACAGAGCACCCTGTGAATGCGGCTGCCCTCTTTCAGGTGCACAAGAGAACCCAGCGTCTTTCTTGCGGGGGCCAGGAGATCTCCCAGGATCTGGAAAAGACCGGAAAGAGCTCCCCAGATCACGAAGGTCCAGTCGGCTCCGTGCCACAGTCCGCTGACGGCAAAGACGATCATCAGGTTTACATAACGTCTGAATTTTCCCTTTCTGCTGCCCCCAAGGGGGAAGTACAGATAGTCCCTGAACCAGGTGTTCAGAGATATATGCCATCTGTTCCAAAGCTCCTTGCAGGAGGCGGATAAGAAGGGCTGGCGGAAGTTCTCCATAAGGGAGAAGCCCATAACCTTTGCGGCTCCTATTGCTATCTCGGAGTATCCGGCAAAATCACAGTATATCTGGAAGGCAAAGATCACGGTTCCCAGCAGCAGCTGATAACCCGTACATTCCTTATAATTGCCGTAGATCAGATCCGCCACCGTGGCCAGCCTTACCTCAAGCACCAGCTTCAGAAAAAAGCCCCAGAGCATCCTCAAAAGTCCGCTCCTGACCCTGTCATAATCAAAGTCATGTTTTTCGTCGAACTGCTTCAGCAGGTTTTTGGACCTCTCGATAGGCCCCGCCACAAGCTGGGGGAAAAAGGAGACAAAGAGGGCGTATTTGAAGAAGTCCCTCTCCGGCTCCACCTCGCCCCTGTACACATCCATGGTGTAGGAAAGGGCCTGGAAGATGTAAAAGGATATTCCCACGGGAAGCAGGATATCGATCTGTGGGTGAACAACCGTTATCCCCAAACTCCCCGCAATATCCGAAACCGCGTCAAAGATAAAGTCAAAGTATTTGAAGAATCCCAGGAGTCCCAGGTTCAACAGCACGGAAACAATAACTATCGCTTTTTTATGCCTGTTATTTTTAGATGTGTTATTTAATTTCCTGCCCATCAAAAGGCCGCCGGCATATGTAACTACAGTAGATGCCAGCAGCAACAGAGCGTACTCCGGCCTCCAGCACATATAATAAAAATAGCTCATGGCCAAGAGCCAGTAGTTTCGATAACGGTATGGAATTAAAAAGTATACCAGTACAGCCGCCGGAAAAAACAGGACGAACTGCATCGAATTAAATAACATCAGTCATTTCCTTTATTGTAATATTCTTTCAGGCTTTCCAGCCGGATCCCGAGATTCCTTTCAAGCTCATCGCACTTCTTCAGGTAGTCCGTATCCTCCCAGCAATTGTCGTTTATCCTGAAGGAATCGGAGTACAGGGTCCTGTACCAGCTAAATGATCCCACTCCGCCGGTATTGTCCAGCACTTCCTTTGAGAGGGCTCTCTCATAGGCCGGCGCAAACTTTTCGTTGAATTCCCGCCTTACCGTCTCTCTGAAGTCCTCATGGGCGTATATCCAGGTCCAGAAATTGCCGCTGTTGGGCTTGTTGAAGCTGCAGTCCTTTCCGGCATCCGCCCTCCTCATGAGGAAGGGGCCCTCAAGGTACTTGTCGTAGCACAGCATATGCTCCGCATCCCAGTACCAGACGGCGTGGAGCTTTTTGTCACCTCGAAGGTCCGAATCCTTATAATAATACACACTGTTGTCTACCGCAAGGTCTGCGGCGGTATCAAAGAGGATCCACTGGTCCGCAAAGGACTCCATGTCTATGTAATCTGCGTAGTATATGCCCTTTTGATTGTAGCCGTCGGGAGAATGGACCGCATTCTCATAGTCCTGTACAAAGCCCTGTATATAATCCAGCTGGGGCCGCGACAGGTTCTTGTCTCCCTTGGAGGAAACTATGACTCCGTTTTCCGTCACAAACCTGCTGTCTCTGATATCGTAGTCTATCATGGTGACCTCTAAAAGGTATCCTCCGGTGACATCATCGGGTGTGGCGGGTATGTCGAAATAGACCCTCTTGGCCTTCTGGTCCTTACCGCCCTCCTGGATCCAGGGATATTCGTAAAGCCTGCGGCCGTTCATCCTCTTTGTGTTTTCCTTCAGGTTCTCAAGGTCAAAGGAGGACTCGGAGACGGCCATCTTTTCCGTGAGGAAATACAGGCCCTGGAAGCCGCCGTTTATAAAGAGGTTCACGCACCTGTATTCATGGGCGTAGTCCAGATCCAGTCCCTTGTACAGGTCCCTTGTGAACATATAGGTCAGAAAGCAGTTGTCCCTGTACCCCGGGATCAGGTTGTATCCGTCGGCCTTTTCCATCGAGGCCATGGACTGGGCCACGGGAAGCTCTATGGAATAGCCCTTCTTTTTTGCGTAGTAGGAATCGTTGCCCCTGCCCGAAAAGGTCACACCGGAGCTGCTCATATCCCGGTTGCCCTTCTCGTCATAGACGTAGACGGCGGCGGTCTCGTAGAGATCCTTTGAACTGTACAGGTAGGAAAGCCTGTCGTTTCCGAAAAACTCCACCATGACGGTGGGAACGTCCCCGTAATAGCAAAACTCCGGCTCAAACACCGTATCTTTTAGCGAAATGCTGTCATTTTCCCCGGAGAGGGAAAGCTTCAGTGTGCTGCCGTCGCTGAGAACCGCCTCAGCCTCGTAGGAGGCCTCTTTCACGCTCTCGGGCAGAATGAACATCCAGTGCCTGGTCTTCTCCGAAAAAAAGGCATTCAGCGCCGCTGGGCGCCCTGCCATCCTCACATCAATGGATACCGAAAGGGGCGTGACATAGACATCGGTGCTAAGGCTGCAGTCCCTGCCCTCACCGGTCCACCTGTTAAAGGATCCCACGGGAGGAAGCGAAGGAATGTGACTGTTAAGCTGCCCGGCATCCGCTTTTCCTTCCTCCCAGAGGCAATCGCTCTTTCCGGTGTCATTGACCACCGGCTTTCCCGTGCACAGGCAGTTCTCAAGGGTTCCTGCGGAGAAAGAACAGATCCCGGCAGCTTCCTCTCCGGAAACCTCAGCCATGGACCGGCAGTTCTCCACGCAGCCCGTCAATGTCAGTTCCCCGGTGATACCGGCGGCATTTTTGCCCTTAAAGGAAGAATCCTTTATCACAAGGTTCCTCACCCTTCCCGCCAGCTTGGGGAAAGGCGCCGCGTAGTCGCTTTCCAGGGCATATCCGCTGATGCTGTGTCCGCATCCGTCGAAATCCCCCGCAAAATATATGCTCAGCTCGGTATTGCCTATGGGACGGCTCTTGGCCTCCCCCGTAAGCACTATGTCGTCGGTGAGCTTAACCCATGAGGTGACATACTCCTTACCGTAGACATAGCTCTCGAACTGGTGGGTGAACCACACATAGTCCTCCGCGTCGGATATCCGGTAGGGATCCGTCTCGCTGCCGCTCCCCTCCAGGGGGCAGTCCGAAAGCTCACTGTCGTAACGTTTCATCTGAATCAGCATCACGACAGACATGATGACAAAGGCGGCTATCACCAGCGCCCCGAATATATATTCCGTTTTACGGATCAGCTCTCCTTTTTTCATCAGTCCGTTCCGGTTATATTGATCTTGACCTTGAAGGATACCCCGGAGCCGTCCCTTGTCTTGTACTTAACGGTGGTCCTGCCGGGTTTCAGATAGCGGTAATAATAGGCCATGACCGATTGACCCTTTGAGTCAACTCCGTATCTGCCCATGTAACGCGCAATTTTGTTTCCGTCGTGTTTAACCTCGTAGCACTCAAAGGAGCCATTGTTTAAGCCATTGAGGTGTGAAAGCACTCCCACATGGGGCTCCCCGTCAAAGGTGAAGGGAGATTCATAGGAAGCGGTCTTAACCTTTGAATCGTACACAGGGCTTGCAAAGGCCGGTGTCCCGGGATTGGAATAAACCCTGAACTTTACTGTCCTTTTGGCTCCCCAGCCGTCGGCTGCGGTGGCGGTCACGTAAAACTCGGTCCCAATCTTTGCAGATTCCGAGCAACTGATCACTCCCTTTTTCTCGGTGATCATCGAGGCTGCATTTCCGGAGATGGAATAGATCACCCGCTTGTTCGTGGGTACGAAGGCCTTATCCGGTCTTTTTTTGCTCTTGTAGCGGATATCCCTGTTCAGGAAGGGCGTGAGCTTGATCTTTCCTCCGGCTGCAATTGGTATGGCATCCATCTTGGGATCCGTCATGGTATCTTTCGAGAAAAGGCAGTCGGATATGCCCTTGCTTTCGGCCGCAAAACCGGTGGAGGTCCTGACAGCTCTCACCTCGGTGACGGGCATGATGGCCCTCACCCTGCATCTGGCCTTAACTCCCGAGCCGTCGGTGGCCGTGATGGTTATCAGGGCTTTTCCCTTGGAAACAGCTTCAAGATAACTGTCGTTTACCACCTTTATCACCGAGGGTTTGGAGCTTGTGATCACATATCCCGTGTTCACATCGTTGGATTTTATCAGCGGAAGAAGGTTCATGGACTTAACAAGTCCATTCTTTTTCGTCTCTTCGTTTTCCTCTACTCCCAGGGTAAAGTTTTCCTTTACCGCGATTATCCCTGCCTGGGTGCTCTTTGCCTCTGCCGTAAATGAGGTCTCGACTCCGTCTCCCACTGCCCGGATCAAAGCCCTGGTGCCGGGAGCGGTGCCCGGAGCACAGCTCAGCACGCCGTCTTCAACCGAAAATCCCGTGCCCTCCACGGTGTAGGTAAGGTCTGTGGAGGTGGTGTTTTCGGGCTCGAACCTTGGATTCAGCCTGACGCTGTTTCCGGACTTTATGTAGAGAGTGCGGCCCCCGTTCACAGATACGCTGACAGGCTTCACCTCAAAAGTGCTCTTATAAGTGACTACGGCACTCTTTTTGCCTCCCAGAACGGTTATGGCACGGATACGGCCGGCGCCTCCGATGCCGCACTCAAAGGGTTCCGTGTATCTTTCGGAAGCCTCGGTGGGCCTTGAGCCGTCGATGGTGTAATATATGTCGCCTCCCGGAGGCGGACAGGTTATGGTCACCAGGTTGTGACCATCCTTTGATTCAACCTGTATGGCGGGCTTTGCGGGTTTCCCGGGGGCAATACAGAGCCTCAGGGCATCATATGCGTCCGCTCCGCCGTGAACTACGGCACCGTATTCCTGCTTTCCGTTTCCCGGCACAGCCTCGTCGCGATAGTAGGAAATATCGCCGGCAGATCTTTTAAGGATACTCTTAACATAGGCCGGAGCCTTTTTCCCCTTTGTCTTTATGCCTGCGTCAGCCGAAAGCATGAGAGCCACGATACCCGTCACTGCGGGAGTGGCCATGGATGTTCCGCTGAGAGCTCCGAAATCGCCGTCCGTAAGGCCATTTGCCGCACTCTGGGCGTATTCCGCGGAATCCGCGGGAAGGGTGGACCATATATTGCTTCCGGGAGCGGCTATATCCACGGTGTCACCGTAGTTTGAATACTCTGCCAGGGTTCCGTCACTATCCAGGGCAGCCACGGAGATGACTCCGGGAAGGGCCGCGGGATAATCCTTCGCATCGGTATAACTGTTGCCTGCCGCGGCTACAACCACTATGCCCGCAGATAAGGCCTTCTTCCAGGTCTTGTTCTCGAGAGGGGAACTGATAAAGGTGCCCCCGCTTAGGTTTATGACATCGACTCCGGCTTCCATGGCGGCATTTACGCCTCGAAGGACGCTGTCTGCCATTGCCTCGCCTTTGTCGCTGTAACATTTTACGGGATAGATCTTCGAGAGGGGAGCAACTCCCGCTCCTCCCAGGCCGTTCCCGGCGCAGGCGGCCAGAATGCCGGCCACATGGGTCCCGTGTCCCATTTTATCATGGGTGTCGGATTCATCCGGTTCAGTTGATCCAAGGGTGTTTTTGCCGGTTAACAACCGGTCACCGAATTCTTCCATGGGCTCGACTCCGGTGTCAAGCACGGCAACACAGACTCCCTCACCTCTGGACAGCTCCCAGGCCTTTTGGGTGTCAAGGAATCCGGAAGAATGCATCCACTGATACTGAGGACAGTCCTCCTCCATATAGGGATCGGGTACATCGGATAAATGATATATGCTGTTGGGGTACAGGGTGGGAAGAAGATTTAGGGGAGAAGCCGCTGTCTCCAAAAGCTCCCGGCAGGTTTCGTTGCCGGAAACACTGATGGTGGCTATCCCCTCCGAATAACACTCAAGCTCGGCATCGTAGCCCTCGGCTATGGCCAGGGCGTCCTCGTAGCTGTCCGCCTCGGCTACAAGGGTATCCGAGTCGTAATCGATCCCGGGCACAAGACGGTCAAAGTCCTCCAGAGTGGCGGAGAGCTCCTGCTTTTCGGCCATTAGGGCGGCGTCAAAGAGGGACGCTGCCCCAGTCGGTATGGGAAATGATGTAATAAACAAAATTGCGGCAGTAAATACCGCCGTACCTTTTATCTTCATATTCATAATGAATCCGTCTATATCTCACCGAAGATGGAGGGCGTGATCCAGGTGAAGTTCATCTCTCCGGAAAG
>JAFYEL010000015.1 GCA_017544285.1 Lachnospiraceae bacterium
AGGATCGCAGGCTAAGCCCTGATCTTAGCAGTAGATAACATCAGCTTGATACGGTTCAGCTGATTAACCTCGCTGGCACCGGGGTCATAGTCTATGGCCACGATGTTTGACTCGGGATAGCGGCGCCTCAGTTCCTTTATAACGCCCTTGCCCACCACGTGGTTGGGCAGACAGGCGAAAGGCTGGGTGCAGACGATGTTGGGCGCTCCCGCGTGGATCAGCTCCAGCATCTCCCCCGTGAGGAACCATCCCTCACCGGTCTGATTTCCTATGGATACTATATCCGAAGCCGCTGCTGCGGTGTCATCTATCTTTGCGGGAGGAGTAAAGTGCTTGCTCTTTTTAAGGGCCTTTACCGCGGGAGAGCGCAGGAATTCCACCGCACGGATACCAAGTCTTGCCCGGCGTTTTGTCTTTACGCTGGTTCCCAGATAATCCGCCTTGTAAATCTGATTGTAGAAGCAGTAGAGAAGGAAGTCCGTGATGTCGGGTACCACTGCCTCGGCCCCCTCTGATTCCAGAAGGTCAACCAGGTAGTTGTTTGCCGCAGGCATGAACTTCACAAGGATCTCGCCTACCACGCCCACTCTGGGCTTCACCTGATCCGTGATGGGGAGTGCGTCGAAGCGCTCCACTATCTTGCGGCAGAGGGCAGCGTATCTGAAGGGTGAGAGAGAGTTCCCGGACAGGAATTCTATGCACTCCTCCTTAAGCTCCTGATGAAGGACGTTGGCAGAGCCTTCCTCCGCTTCATAGGGACGCATCCTGTAAAGACATTTCATGAAAACATCTCCCAGAACAGCGCCGTAGATGAGCCTTACAAACATGGAACGGGTTATCTTGAAGCCGGGGTTGGGCTCAAGTCCCGAAAGGTTTATGGAAATGACGGGGATCTGCTCCATGCCCGCCTTTGCCAGGGACCTGCGTATGAAGCCCACGTAGTTGGTGGCACGGCATCCGCCTCCGGTCTGGGACATGATCACCGCTGTCCTGTCAAGGTCGTATTTACCCGAAAGCAGGGCGTCCATGATCTGGCCGACTACCATGAGAGAGGGATAGCAGGCGTCGTTGTTCACGTATTTAAGTCCGATGTTCACCGCCTCGGTGCCGTCGTTATGTAAAAGCTCCAGCTTGTAGCCCTCGCGTTTGAAGGCGGCCTCCAGCAGGTCAAAATGAATGGGGGACATCTGGGGACAGAGGATGGTGTACTCCGTGCGCATGTCCTCGGTGAACATTACCCTGTCATAGGCGGCGGAAACGATCTGCCTCTCGGGAACAGCCTCTGCAGGCTGTTCGTTTTTCTTATTTGCTTTACTGTCCTTGCCCTTTTTGCCCTTGTTCTTTTCTTTTTTGAGACTCTCGGCGGCCTGCTTTTTCTTTTCGTCCTGAACCCTGAGGGCGGCGATAAGAGAGCGGACTCGGATCCTGGCGGCGCCAAGATTGTTTACCTCGTCTATCTTAAGGCAGGTGTAGATCTTGCCGGAGTTTGTCAGGATATCAGACACCTGGTCGGTGGTCACGGCGTCAAGACCGCAGCCGAAGGAGTTGAGCTGGATCAGATCCAGATCGTCCCTGTACTTTACAAAGTTAGCGGCAGCGTAGAGCCTTGAGTGGTACATCCACTGGTCGGAAACCAGAAGGGGATGCTCTACCTCACACTGGTCGGAAACGGAGTCCTCGGTGAGGACGGCCAGACCGTAGGAGTTTATGAGCTCGGGGATGCCGTGGTTTATCTCGGGATCCACATGGTAGGGCCTTCCTGCCAGTACTATGCCGTGGCGGTTGTTGTCCTCCATCCACTTGAGGACTTCCTTGCCCTTGTCCAGAATGTCGGCACGGGCGTTTTCAAGTTCTATCCAGGCCTTGTCAACGGCTATGATGAGCTGCTCGTGGTCCACCTCGGGGAAGGCCTCGATGAGACGGGGATAGATGCAGTCCTTGTCGGCAAAGGACATGAAGGGATGTATGAACTCCACTTCACCGCCGGTTATGGCCTCCACGTTGTTCTTGATGTTCTCGGGGTAGGAGGTGACAATGGGGCAGTTGTAGTGGTTGTTGGCGTTGTCAAACTCCTCACGCTCATAGAAGAGTGAGGGGTAGAAGATCTTTTTGATGCCCTTGTTTATCAGCCACTGAACATGACCGTGGGCCAGCTTTGCGGGATAGCATTCGCTCTCCGAGGGAATGGACTCGATGCCCAGCTCGTAGAGCCTGTGGGTGGACTCGGGGGAGAGCACCACTTCAAAGCCTATCTCCGTCAGGAAGGTGAACCAGAAGGGATAGTTTTCGTACATGTTCAGCACCCTGGGAACGCCTATCTTGCCCAGAGGGGCTTCGTCGGCGGAAAGGGGCTCGTAGTCAAAATTACGCCTTAACTTATATTCGAAAAGGTTGGGTATACCCTCAGCATTTTTCTGCTTTCCGATACCGCGCTCGCAACGGTTGCCGGACACGAACTGGCGTCCGCCGGAGAAACGGTTGATGGTAAGTCGGCAGGAGTTGGTGCAGCCCTTGCACTTCGACATGGTGGTGGTGAACTTCAGCTCGTTTATCTGCTTTATGGAGAGCATGGAAGATGAGCTTCCCTTTTTATGGCGCTCCCTTGCTATGAGGGCGGCGCCGAAGGCACCCATGATACCTGCCAGATCCGGACGGATGGCCTCGCAGCCGGCGATCTTTTCGAAGGAGCGAAGGACAGCGTCAGAGTAGAAGGTTCCGCCCTGTACCACGATGTTTTTGCCGAGGGATGAGGCGTCGGAAACCTTTATAACCTTGAAGAGGGCGTTTTTTATAACCGAATAGGCAAGGCCGGCGGAGATGTCGTCAACTCCGGCACCCTCCTTCTGGGCCTGCTTTACCTTTGAGTTCATGAACACGGTACAGCGGGTTCCAAGGTCTATGGGATGCTTTGCGAAAAGCGCCATGGAGGCGAACTCGTCAACCGAGGAGCCCAGGGACTTTGCCAGGGTCTCGATGAAGGAGCCGCAGCCCGAGGAGCAAGCCTCGTTGAGCTGCACGGAATCCACGGTGCCGTTCTTTATCTTTATGCACTTCATGTCCTGGCCGCCGATATCGAGGATACAGTCAACCTCAGGATTGAAAAAGGCGGCGGCATAGTAATGGGCAACCGTCTCGACCTCACCCTCGTCAAGCATGAGGGCGGCCTTTATCAAAGCCTCGCCGTAGCCGGTGGAGCAGGCATGTACGATCTTTGCCCCGGAGGGGAGATGGTCATATATCTCCTGCATGGCGCGGATGGAGGTGGCCAGAGGCGAACCGTTGTTGTTGGAATAGAAGGAGTACAAAAGGGAGCCGTCATTTCCCACCAGGGCTGCCTTTGTGGTGGTGCTTCCGGCGTCGATGCCGAGGAAGACGTCACCCTTATAGGTGGAGATATCCTGCTTTTTCACCTTGCTCTTATCATGGCGTGCGGTGAACTCCTCATACTCCTTTTTGTTTGCGAAAAGAGGATCCAGACGCTGAACCTCAAACTCTATCTTTATCGTTCCCGCCAGCTGTTTTTCCAGCTCTCCGAGGCTGCGGCTGCAATCCTCACGATAGTTCAGGGCGCTGCCCATGGCTGCGAAGAGGTGGGAATTCTCGGGGGTTATGGCGTGCTCGTCATCCAGCTTTAAGGTGCGGATGAAGGCTGCCTTCAGCTCTGTCAGGAAGTGCAGGGGACCGCCCAGAAAGGCAACATGGCCTCTGATGGGCTTTCCGCAGGCAAGGCCGGATATGGTCTGGTTCACCACGGCCTGGAAAATGGAGGCGGAGAGATCCTCCTTAGTGGCGCCCTCGTTGATGAGGGGCTGGATATCCGTTTTTGCGAAGACGCCGCAGCGAGCGGCGATGGTGTAAAGAGATTTGTAATCCTTTGCGTAGGTGTTGAGTCCCGTGGCGTCGGTCTGAAGAAGGGAAGCCATCTGGTCGATGAAGGAGCCGGTACCGCCGGCACAGATTCCGTTCATTCTCTGCTCCACGTTGCCGCCTTCGAAGTAGATGATCTTGGCATCCTCGCCGCCGAGCTCGATGGCCACATCGGTCTTGGGAGCCACTGCCTTCAGGGCTGCGGATACGGCTATTACCTCCTGGGTGAAGGGTATGCCGAGGCAGTCGGCAAGGGCAAGCCCGCCGGAACCGGTGATGACGGGATGGACCTTCTTGTCACCCACCGCCTTTTTCGCATCGGCGATGAGATCGTGAAGGGTTTCCTTTATGTTGGCAAAGTGCCTGCGGTAGTCGGAAAACAGGAGCTTTTTGTCCTCATCCATCACCACGGCTTTTACCGTTGTGGAGCCTATATCTATGCCAAGCATATACATGAAAAAATACCTCGCTTGTATACGTATATTTCTTATTAAATGGTGTCACGTGTTTAGCACGGAGTAATATTATAACCAAAGACGCCTTTATTTTCAAATAAAATTTATAATCTAACGATTTTTAACTTATTGCCGATATACTAAATGTAGTGTTATGATTGAGATGACGGCCTGATGGCTTCAAAATATACCCATGGAGGAAACCGGGATGAAAAAGATCATTTCCGTTATCATATGCCTTAACCTGGTGATGCAGACCTTGTCACCTGTATATACCTTCGGCGCCGAGGATTTGGGCACCGAAAACATCGAAACGACAGCTTCCGAAGAGACTGCGGACAGCGAAGGAACGAACGCCGGTCAGGAGCCGGAGCAGGATGCATCGGGGGATGCCGGGATAGTTGTAAATTCCGAGGCCTCGGATACGGATGCTCAAACCGCTGCCGATGATACGGATCATGAGCCCGCCCCGGAAACCTTCGAGGAAGAGCCGGTTACGGAAGAGCCCGCTGATGAGGCATTTGAGCCCGTTGCGGCAGAGGAAGAGGCCGAAGAGGCCGAAGAACCCGCATTGGAGCCTGAGACCCGTACCGAAAACGTGGACGAAGCCTCCGAAGAGGACAACACAAAGGACGAGCCCACGGGTGATGTACTCACAGGACTCGTGCCGATCTACGCTAATGCAAAGCAGGAGGATTTCCAGCTTTCCGGCATACTGGCCGGATACGCAAAGCTTGATGCCACTACGCATCAGGCCAAGTTTTACTATGCTCTTGCGGATTCCACCCACCCTCAGGATGCCGAGTATATAAGGGTTCCCAGGCGTATTGTGGTCACCAGCCTTGACGGCGTGCCCACGGCCATAGACTACACCGAGGGCTATAACCTCGATCCCGACGGCTACGCAACCTCGACCCACTACAGCACCTGGTCAAAGACCCAGATCCAGGAGGCCCTTGCGGGAAGCAACGACAACTACATCACCTACGATGTCCAGCTCGATGAGCTTGACGACGACGGCAACTACAAGGTTGAAAAGCGCAGGCTTTACATCGGTACCGCCTACGACGTCACCGAGATGGACGCCGATGTCTTCAAGTCCGAGAAGCTTGAAAAGCATCTGATAAAGTTCATCAACATTCCCTCCACCATAAAGACCTACATCACCTACGAGTTTTTTGCGGGACTGAAGCAGGCCCGCGAGATAACGGTGTATGAGTCAAAGGGCTACGACAAATACTACGCCGACTGCGTTACCTTTGCGGAGACCTACGACGATAACAACAAGCATTTCAGATACATTTCTTCGGGCGCCAGCGCCTCCAATGTCACCGGCGACGATGCCGTGGTCACAAAGTTTGTCCTGGTGGACACAAAGCCCGGCATTGAGGGGATAGACGCCAGGATTGTTTACTGTCCGCCCAAATACCAGAATACAAAGTACACCTATCACTACGGAACCGGCGGCACTACCCAGAACATCCACACCGCCACGGTGATAGATCCCCATGCCTTTGAAAACTGCGAAAACCTTAAGGTCATAGAGCCCAAGTCCGTCGGAGTGCAGGTGATCTACGACATAGGAGAGTGCGCCTTCAAGGGATGCACATCCCTGGTGACCGTAAAGCTCTTTTCCAAGTACTTAAGGTCCGTGGGTGATGAGGCCTTTGCCGACTGTACCTCTCTTGAGGACATGAGCAACAGCAATACAGGTATCATCAGATCAAAGAAGACCACCCTGGGAAAGAGTGTCTTTGCCAACACCATAATAAAGCAGCTTGAGATCCCCGTGGGTTACGATTCCATGACCGGCGAGACCTTTAAGGACATGGATCTTCTGGAGCGTATCGATGTGATCCCCGATGATGACACCGATGAGATAAACACAAAGTATTACTCCGATGAATTCGGAGTGCTCTACAGATACGTGATCCCCGGAGAGGAAAAAGAAAAGGGTATCCCGGATGTGATGGACGGCCTTGAGCTTGTGCGCTATCCCTCCATGTGCGAGACCTGGGCCGACTGTCCCGACGCCTCCGCAAACCTTAAACCCGAAAAATCCTTCTGCGTGCCCTGGTTCACGAAATCCTTCGACGAATACTGCTTCTACAAGTGCAATAATGTATACAACATGTACTTTCCCAGCACTATAAGGAAGGTTGGCCTTAACAGGTTCGTTTCCTGCGAAAGCCTTACCCATGTGTATTTCTACTCGGGACTTCCTGACTTTGAGCTTAAGCCCTCGCAGTATGCCGGGACCGAGTATTTCATTGCACCCAAACCGTATATGTACATCCATGCGGGAACCGGGACCCCCATCTATGAGTATGCCTGCGCCAACGCCGGCGCCCCTTACAGGATGAATCATTTGGACAGCAAGGGGCACCCCCTGTACGATATCTCGGATTTTACCTTCGAGTATCTTTCCACCGGAGCCACCACGGGAACAGC
>JAFYEL010000125.1 GCA_017544285.1 Lachnospiraceae bacterium
CCACTGCCTTTGCGATGGGTATGAACTCATTTATCATATCGGCGCAATCCTCAGCATCGCCGACGGGATACTCGGGGATCCATGCCTTTGTATTACGGAGTGCAAGATTGTAGCTGGCGTTCAGCATGCCGCAATAAGCATCGCCTCTGCCCTGGATCAGATCGTCCTGGGTTTCCTCTGCAGCCGCACAGAACATCTTGGGTCCTTCAAAATGCTTTGCAAGAAGGGTCTCTGAGATTTCGGGGCCAAAGTTTCCAAGATATACGCAAAGAGCGTTGCATCCGGCCTTCTTGATATCCTCGAGAGCCTGGACCATATGGATCTCGCTCTCAACTATACAGATGGGACACTCATAAAGGGTATCGCTTCCGTACTTCTTCGTGTACGCATCCACCAGAGCCTTACGGCGGTTCACCGAAAGGGACTCGGGGAAGCAGTCACGCGAAACTGCCACAAGACCGATCTTAATCTGTGGAACATTCTTCATAAAAAATACCTCCTTCAAACATTGATTTTTTAAACATAACTGTTCGGGACTGCTTAACACAAATCAGCCCCGAACGGTTTAATAATAGCATATTACAGCTTTGGGGTAAACTTGATTTTTACTCCAAAATGTTCAGATTTTTCCCGACAAGGCCTGCATGAGCCTTAGGATCCTGTCCTCCGTCGGGATGGGTTATCAGCCACTTGTTCTGAGCGGCCAGAAGACGATCTTCCCAACCCGAGTGCTCTGTGGTAAGAGGATAATTCGTGCCCTTCGGCAGCACGATGGCCACCTGGAAGCCCTTGCCCTCAGGCCCGCAGGGCGCGTAGTGAAGAGTGGTGGCGTATATTTCCACCGCCGTCCCCTCGGGAACCAGGAACGCCTCCATCTTTGACGTATCATAGGTGAAATCGTCCGTGATATCCTGCTGCATTCCCACGATCAGCACAGCGTCCGTGGCAGCCACATTTATCTCGGAGCTCCTGTGATACTCAACTGCGTTGAGCTTTACATTATGCCCGTTGCAGTAGCCTATCTCTATGGGCAGCTCGCCGTAGGTCTTATTCTGAAGCTCATCCTTTACAGGTGTTGCCTCCAGGGCTTCTATGGAGGGCTCATAAGCCACTCCGTCCGGAATCGGCGTATATTTCTTTACAGCATCAACCAGCGGAGCAAAATCAATACCCTGTACCACCCGTCCGTACTTTCTGAATCTTTCATCAGTAATACTTAAAATTTCCATGGCACCTCCATCAATTAATCACTGCATATACCGGTTTAAGAGCCGGATAGATGGCCTTAAACTTCTGATACTTCTCCTCATATTTTGCCACCAGATCAGCTTCGGGGTGAACGGTGTCCACCACCTCCACTATCTTGTCGGCCGCTTCCTTTACGGAAGCAAATTCGCCCTTTGCCACTGCCGCCAGCATCGCGCCGCCCAGGGCAGGGCCTTCCTCGGACTTAATGACCTCCACATCCAGGTTCATGATGTTCGCGATCATCTTTTTCCACAGGGGGCTCTTAGCGCCGCCGCCGCAGATCCTGGTCTTTTTGATGTCCACTCCAAGCGACCTTGCCACCTCAAGGCAGTCACGCAGGGCAAAGGATACGCCCTCAAGAACGGCCTGTGTCAGGTCCTCTCTCTTAGTGTCCATCGTCATGCCGATAAAGGTTCCTCTGGCGTTGGGGTCGTTGTGAGGCGACCTCTCTCCCATGAGGTAGGGCAGGAAGAACACATGGTTCTCTCCCAGCTTGTCTATGCCCTTCTGCTCACCGGCAAAATCCTCAGTCTTAAGGATGTCCTCCATCCACCATTTGTTGCAG
>JAFYEL010000126.1 GCA_017544285.1 Lachnospiraceae bacterium
GCACTGGTCCAGTCCACGCTTGCGGCGTTCTTCGTAGGCGCATTACGCAGTGAAATATTTGTGGTGGAATCAAAACTCTTATTACCGTCGGTAAAGCTTACCATTACATTGACAACATCGTCATCAGCCGAACCAAGATCGGCAGTGAACATGGTAACCTTTTCCGCAAGCAGCTCACTGTGAGAATCAACTGCGTCACAGATATACTTATTCTTTGTAGAATCATAAGTAGCTGTTCCTGTATGATACCAGAGCTTGCCCTCCTCGGGAGTACTACCGGGTATCCACTGAACTATGGATGCCTGGTATGTTACGATGGCATCTTTTGTGGTGGCATCAATCTGTCTGTCTGAGGTCACTATCTGAAGCTGTTTCTCAACCGATGCCGGAGAACCGCCCTCGTTTACTACAGCGCCCGATCCGTCAACAATAAACGTAATGTCACCGTTTGCCTCTGTGAGCACATCGTTGATCTGGTTTGTAACTATCTGAGCATCGTACTGGAGATTAACCTCTTTGCTTGTGCTTGCATAACTCATGGTGCCGTTTTTCATGAAAACAGCTATTGCAAAACCGATTATGGTAAGGATAGCCATACCTATAACCAGCTCTACGAGACTCACACCCTTATTCGATTTGATGAATTCTCTGATCTTTCTCATGCTACCCTCTCCATTTCTACCTTACCCGTAGCCGGATAAATGGTTATTACGTAACTGGCTCTGACTCCGCTTACTGTGATGGTGTCAAAGTTTCTGTCCTTGACACCTCCCGTTGCCCTGTCAAAAGTACATTCTGCCGGAGCAGAAGAACTGCTTGTCAGATTCACATTAGATCCTCCATACTCATAGGAGACTGTCAGTTCCGAAGATCCTATGACCTTTTCAACAACAGTGCCGTTTACACCCTCTTCTATCACAATATTGTTGCTTGCGTCCCTTTTCAGCTTAAAGTAGGATGAACCCACGTCTGTGCTCTTCTCTTTGGCCATAGTATTGATCTTTACCCTTCCGATGTCGGAATAGATGCTCTGTGCACAGCTCTTGGTACGGGCATTATTTATGGCTCCCACAATGGTTATCGATCCTGCGGACAGAACCGCAAGTATCGCGATAACCACCACCAGCTCCACAAGGGAAAGGCCGGCATTGTTCATTCTTTTATCTCTTAGACCAGTTCTCATAGTTCACCAACTCATTCATATCAGTTATGGTTGTCATTTCTTCTCCGTCGTCGCCGGTCGATACAAAGGCATCTCCGTTCTGGAGGAACTCATACATGTATCTGGTCTTAAGACCCGTTGTCTTGCTGGTCTGAAGCACCTTCATGATAGCTTCCTTTGTAACATCATCGGTCTCGATGGTGGTACTTCCTTTTACTTTTATGGTGCCGGCACAGATCACCGTACCCTTAGTAGTGGCTGAAGTAATGTTGACATCACCTGTGGAAATGACCATTACCACATCACCGCCGGGATGTGTGTAGCTGTCTGCCGTGGTAACTATACCCTTCTTACCTGCGTAGGTTCCGTCTGCAACGGTGAACTCATAGGTTCCGGAGGCTCCGCAGAAGTCCTCAACCTCATCTCTCTTGATTATGTTGTCAAAGACTCTCTCGCTGCTGCCCCTGGTGGTCTTGCTGATATTGTTTACCAGCTTTTCGAAAATATCACCGTATTTGATAGACTCGGTGGTAAGCTCGCCTTCCCTGCCCTCTACACTTGAGTTGGGAAGATCTGCTGCCCTGTGGAGGTTTATGGTATAATCAGTTCCCGCCACGGCCGATCCGGGAGGATCTCCGGGATCTCCGTCAAGGGAGAGCCAGTTTCCGTTGAGATCAAGCCTTACCCAGTCAGTGCTGTCATCTGCCTTCATACCCATATCGGTCTTCAGGTATTTGAGCAGATACTTGTCAAGCTTGTTTTTGTTTGACTCAATTCCATAGAACGCCTCAAAATAAGCATTTGCGGCATCCAGCGAGTCCATAACCATATAGTAGTAAACCAGATACTCACCACCCAAACCGGGAGCAAATATCTTTTTATACTCGGTTGCGTAGTTTGTAATGTAATCGTTCTGTGCACCGGGAACCAATGTATCAGCCAGGTTACACTCTACAAAGCCCTCATGACCCTCGTTTGCAAGCACGTTGTTCTCATACTCCGTCTTGGTCATAGGGTTCTTCCCGCCGGGGAGTGCCTCGCCGGGAACCAGATAAGCTACCTGGTTGCCCCTGACCGCGATTGAATCACTCATTGGAATGTTTACATTCGGTGTAACGGAAAGACCGGCAGGGATCTCGATCTTTCTGGTACCTACATAGGAACGACCTCCCAGCCACAGCTCGTTAAGTCCCGAAAGATCCAGGCTGGTCTGCTGTCCGTTTATGAGGATGGCGCTCATGGCGTCGTTATCATCACTTGTGATACCTATTCCGTACCCGTAGTAGCTGTCGGAAAGCTTTACCTTACAGTTGCGGCCGTCAATGGAAAGGTCGTCGGCCACATAACTCTTTGTGCCCAGAGTAAGCTCCTGTCCGTTTCCGTCTGCGATGGCTTTGCCGCCAAGGGAGAAATCGGAGGTCCAAAGCTCCGTGTCACCTGTGGTGGTCATGCCGCTTCCCAGCCTCATCTTTACGGCCTTACCGGAAATCACAACATCCGTGTATCCCTCGCTGGTTGCGGAATCGGAATTGTTGAAGGTCCATTTTGCTCCGTCGTCTATAATGATGCAGTTGTTCTTGTCATCACTTGTAGAGGCGGGATCTGCATCTCCGTTTCCTCCGTATACGGAGCCCTTCATCTGTACAGCTCCGGCGCTTGTGCTCACCAGGTGCTGGTCTGCAATAAGGATGTATCTTAAGAGAGCGAGATCCGGAACAGCAACGGTATCACCGAAGTTAACCGTGGGAACCTGAAGCTTAAAATCAGTGTTGATGACTGAGGTATAACCCTTGTCATTCTGATATTCTACATTGATATCACGAAGAAATACCGTACCCTCGTCAACCAGAAGCTCCATCCTTCCGCTGGTGGTAGTCATGATAACCTTATCAGATCCCAGATTCATCTCATAGCCGCCGGTGGTAGCAGAAAGATGGGAATGTGCAGCTGCATCGTACTCCGGATTCCAGACATACTCACAAAGCTTCAGCATATCATAGCTTGTTTCCGTTGCATCGGCTGCGTCCTTGAGAGAATCTTTTAAACTGGACTCCACCGTTGAGAGGAATATGGACTTTCTGTCAGCTTCGCTCTTTGATGCATACTTCTGCATAACTGTCCTATACGCATCTCCGGTGGCGTTGGAAAGCTCATTCTGCAGACCTACACGCATCTGCTCTACCACACCCTCGGCCGAATAGAAGTTGTCCGTAGACTCTCTGTCCGTCACCTTCATGTAATAGTTCATGTAGGCTATCCAGAGTGCCAAAAGAGCAAGCACACTTATGACAGATATCGCCACAATGGTCATGGCTATGGCTGCACCGCGGTTATCCTTTTTCATATCCGTTGATCTGTTTCGCAAACTCATACCTTTACTCCTGCGTAGATCCGGTCAGTGTATATATTATATCGGTCGGATCCTCTGCTCTGTAAACCTGTATCTCAACATCATAGAATCTGTCCTTCACCGTTGTATCGGAAAGGTCGTGTACCAACTGGCTGTACAGAGCCGAACCCTCACCCACAGCGATCTGCAATCCTGCAAGGCCCTGCTTGATCTTGTAGGTACCCTGTCCGGCGATTTCTTCAACCACTGAATCATCGTACTCATGAGCCAGATTGTAACCTATATTGGTCAGCACCCTGGTCTGTGGATCAGACGCCGACACGTCCATTACGTTGATATTTACCCTGTAGTTTTTTTCGTCATTTGCGAAACCGGTGTAGTCGTAATTCTCCTGCTTCACAATATATACGTTTACCGGGATACCATTTGAGTTGTTGATCTGAATGGTATCAAGCCTGTTCGTAGCCGTTGAATAATAATTCGGTGTGTAGAACAGGAAAATGTTCTTAAGTTTTGCGTGACTGTCGGTAGCTCCGCTGTCAAAATTGTTGAGAGAAGAACTCTTGCCCGAAGTATGATCCGCAGTGTACTGAACGCTCATGGATGCGGTATCCTCGTCATCGATATCAATGGTGAATACCCTCTTCACATTCGACTCGGTGATGGTGTAGCCCGCAAGAGCCGCCTCGCCGATAAGCTCTGTATAAACATCACTGTCTACAGAACCGCTCCTCATACCGGACATGTTTGCATCGTTCTTTATGGTTGCTACCTCAACAAGCTTTGCCTTGTTGTAATCGATCTTTGACGATGCTTCTCCTTCTGCATCGGTCTTTGTGTACTTCGCCACTGTGGCACCCGATGAATTCACATAAGTGGGATTTGCGTCGATCTTTACAGTAGCGCCGTATGCCTCATATCCCTTCTGCACGTGTACATCATCCAGGCTGAACTCATAAAGTCCCGTTGAATTTGGCTTAAACTTGTAGCCCACGATATCGCCTTCATCATTTATATCATAGGTGAATGTACCGGGATCGGTGGATGTCTCTGCAAGGGTTGCCCCGTCAACCACTTCGGGATCGATAAGCTTGAAGCTGGAAGGGTTGTTAAACTGGAAAGAAATCTCGCCTATGTCATTTGCCTTGATCGACTCCATCAGATCCTCTGCAAAAGTAAGTGCATTCATCCTTCGCTTTGAAACGATGTTCATATGCACCGAAGAGGTGAAAAGAGCCGCAAGGGGAGCTATAACAAGTGCGAGAACTGTCATAGCTACCAAAACCTCGACCAGCGAAAAACCCATGTTATTTAATTTTGAGCCGGCAGTCCTTTTCATTGCCTCTCCTTTCGACACCTATAGCCATGCATGTGCATGGCTAAGGTAATTGACTGTAATTTACTGTGCTGCTGCGGGTTCAGCTTCGCCGTCCTCTGCCGGAGCGGAAATCCTCTGTGTAGAGAAGAGATTTGATCCGGTAGGTACGCTGAAGGTTGCAGGTGTGTAATCAAGTCCACGGCCGGTTACGTAGTACTTTGCGATATCCATCTCCGTGGTCAGAAGTCCTGTAGTCTCGTCGTACGCCATTGCCACCAGCTTTATGACATCTCTGTTGTTCCTTTCATTAACAGCCTGAGCTGCTCTCAGGAACTGATTGAGATCGCACTCAAACGTATATGCCGTATCCTGCTGTATCAGATCGTACTTTGTATCAACAGTCTCTTCTTTCTTTTCTTCCTTCTTTTCTTCCGTTTTCTCTTCGGAATCACCCTCTTCGGCCGAATCCGCATCCTCTGATGCAGCCTGTGAAGCAGCCATCTCGTCGACGCTTACTCCTATGGGCTTGTAAACGGAAATGCCCTTGTCATAACCGATCACGAGGTTTGCGCCTCCGGCCTTATCCTGGGTATCTATAGCCTCCCAGATGGCATCTTCGGGAAGTACGTTCTCGGGGAACTGCTCGTAGATCTCATCGACCTTTTTAGACATCTTCTCGGTCTCTTCTATAAAGAAGTCTCTCTGATCTCTCAGGGCTTCAAGCTCTGTAATCCTGGCCTGAAGCTTGACATCTTCAGCCTTTAACTGGTTAACATGCTCCATGGTCGGCTTAAAGTAGAACAAGTAGACCATAACAGCTGCTACAACTCCCAGCAATCCGAGCAATAACGGTATTTGCTTCTTATCCATAGTATCCTCCGTATCTCAAATAAACCTTCGCAATGACTAATGCGGTCCGGTTACTGTGCGGTGTTCTCGGTGTTCTCGGTAGTCTCGGCGCCTTCTCCCTCTGCACCCTCTTCATCGATGTAAGGGTTAACGGGTGTTACAAAGTATGCCTCAACCGTTGCCTTCCATACTTCATCGCATGCTTCGTTCTCTTCCTTTGAAGCGCTGGTGAAGAGCACATCGTTGATGGTCTCAAAGGTTCTCAGGTTCTGAACAACCTCACCAATAGCAGCCTCATTGTCAACCGCGAAGCTTAATGTAAGGGTTTCGCCGTCTGTCTGGAGGGACTCAACACCGATGCTTGAAGGCATCTTTTCCTTAAGTTCCTCGATGAAATCAACAATACCCTCGTTGTTGTTCTGGGTGATGGAGTACATAGTCACAGCGTCTTCATAGAGGGCCTGTGCATTCTGGTAATCCTTGTACACAAGCTCTATGGGTTCAAGCTGGGTAACCTTAGCCTGAAGCTGACGGTTATTCGCTGTTTCCTGGAACTCCGAATAGAACGCATAGCCCGCAAGGCCGGCTGCTACGACAAGCCCAAGCACGAATACGATCATGCCCAGCTGGTCGGTACGAAGATCTCCTCCGAGGCCGCCGCCCTTCTTTGCCTTGGCCTCAGCCTTGGCCCTGCCGCCCTTTGCATACTCGGGAAGAGTAAGGTCAACGGGCTGAAGTGTAGCACCAATACATGCAAGATATTCGCCAAAGGAAATACGCCTTGAAAGCATGTTGTGGGATACTCCCACGCCTTCAAGATGCGAAAGGGCTACTACCTTTGCATCTACCTCGTGTGTGAGGAGCCTTGATAAGCCCTCAAAATCTCCGCCCAAACCGGTGAGTATGAATCGGTCTATGGGAGCGTCCGAATTTCTGGAATTGTAGTAGTCTACTACTCTGACGATGCTGGAGACGAGACCTCTCAACGCATCTGTCAGTTCAAGCTTGCAGGCCCTGATCTCATCGGATTCGTTCCTGTCATCGATCTCATCCTGTACGTTGGGATCGAAGGTCTTTCTGATGAGCTTCTGGGTCCTTAAGATGTTGATGGCAGCCTGATAGGTGAGATTATCACCGAAGGCTCCGTTCTCACGGAGGGTCTCGATAGCCGCCTCAGCACCTGTGTTGATATTTCTCTGAAGAGCCACCGCCCTGTTCTTCATAACGGTGACGAGAGTTGACTGCTCGTCCACCTTTATGATCATGGTGGGCTCACTTGTCAGCGAATGCTTGATAATAGGAATGATGGAATTACCGCTGTAATCGATAGCCTCAACGGTAAGGCCGGCCCTGCGGGCCACATCGTAGTAGCTCTCCAGCATGGGCTTGGGAGCTGCCATTACCAGGAGCTTTAACTGCTGTGCGCCGTCCTGCTCCACGGTATCCAATATAGAATGAGCCAGCTGATATCCCGAGATATCAACCGGGAAATAGTCGGATGCATTTGCCTTGACGATACCCGGTATCTGCTTATCCTTAACTACGGGTATCAGGGCCTCTCTGTTTGCCACCCTCGACGATGTGATCGTGAAGATAACACTCTTTGTCTTGATGTTGTTCTCGGCGATCTTCTGCTTCAGATAATCGCCAAATGAGTCTGTGTTGGTGATGAATCCGTCATCAAACTGTCCTTCCGGCGTTGCCACCGTGAACACCTGATGAACTACGGGGTTCCTTTTGCTTACCTTGTAATCAATCTCGCAGGCCTTGATCAGGGTGCGGGATATGTCAATACTAAGTACTCTCTTTGCCATTGTTTTTCCTCGAATTTTGATGGTTTTTGTTGCTGCGGCCGATCATCGCCCCATAAGGCTGAGATACCAGCCGATCAGCCTCTCTCCCCACAGTGCGCTTATGAATACTCCCACGGAAAGATAAGGTCCCATGGCGAGCACATGCTCCGCCTTTGATATTTTCATTCTTGCAATGTGGATAACGGAGCCGAAAATGCATCCCAGAAAGAATGCCAGTATAATGAGCTTCCAGCCCAGGAGCAGTCCTGCCGCTCCCATGAGCTTGACGTCCCCGCCGCCTATCGCGCGGCCGCCCGAAGCATAGTAGAGGATTGCCAAAAATATACTGACCGACAGGAGCCCGATCACGTAGAGGCGCCAATTAGCGTGGTCTAGACCTAAATGAACGAGCCCCAAGGCCAGTATAAAGACGTTTATACCCAAAGGTATCTCGTACGTCCTAAAGTCGATGACACTGAGTGTCAAAAGTGCTGAAAACAGCAGGCAGTATATTGCGCTCTCAAGGGTTAACCCGTGTACCGCGAAGGTTAAGACATACAACATACCGTTCGCAGTTTCAATGATAGGGTACTGCTTAGATATGGGCGCCTTGCACTTGCGGCACCGCCCCCTGAGGGCTAACCAGCTGAAGAGAGGTACTAAGTCGTACCAGCTCAGCTGATAGCCGCATGTCATGCAGTGTGACCGGGTCAGCGCGATGTTCTCGTGCCTGGGGATCCGGTAGATGCAGACATTCAGGAAGCTGCCGATGGTTATCCCGTATAAAAAGATTATCAGATATATGAGACCCATCTTACTGTGCCGTTTCAGACCGGTGATTGATCATTAGTTCTTCTTCTCGCCGGTGATTGCATCATAGTATGCATCGGAATCAGAGTTGTCAACACCTGACCAGTTGAATGCTGAGTAAGTCCAGTCAACTGCGATCTTGTTAGACTTCTGAGGAGTGGTATCCTGAATACCATAGCCGGAAAGATCGGTAGGTGCGTTGGTGTTAGGTGAAGTACCAAGAGTGTAGCTGATACCGGTAGCTCCGCCTGCAGCCTTAACGGTGCAGTCTGCGGTTACGCCCCAGTCAGATACATAAGTCTCAACTGCGGTCTTAACCTCGGTGATGGAGGAAAGATCGGAAGACTCTCTGGACTGCTCAACGTACTTAACAAACTGAGGAGCAAGTACACCAACCAGGATTGCCATGATCGCAATAACGATGATCAGCTCGACAAGTGAGAAACCTTTGTTATCCATCTTTTTCATAATTTCATCTCTCCTTTTCTAAAAATAAATATAGTTGTTTATCTTAAACGCCGCCCTATCCGGCGCTTAATTCGTATTAATTCCTGACCTTTTCCCCGGATGCGTTGTAGAAGGCTCCATTGGCCAGACAGTCGTCCGAGATCAGGCTCCAGGCGAAATCACGGTACTCCCAGCGGAAAGCGATCTTTTCGCTTGAGCACTGGACCACGGAGCTCTGTACTCCGTACTCCAGAAGACTTCCGCCATCCCCAAGGGTGTAGGTGATATTGTGCCCATCGGCCTCAACCACATGAACGCCTCGCTGTTCGTGTTCGGATGAGTAAGCCTCAACGGCTTTTTTAATCTCTTCGACGGTATCGAGGTCATTGGCCTCCCGGGACTGCTCCACGTATTTAATGAACTGGGGAGCGACTATCCCGACCAGAACCGCTATCATGGCTATGACAATTATGAGCTCAACCAGCGAAAAGCCTTTATTATCAATTTTCAAAGCCATGCCATGCCTCAAGGAACCTCACTCCTGCCTATTTCTTTTTACAGCGAATCCATCGCCTGGTACATGGTGAGCATGGGAGCCATGCAGGCACCTACCAGGAATCCTACTATACCGGCCAGAACGATGATGATCATGGGCTCCATGGCTGCCATAAGCGACTGGGTAGCCATCTCCACTTCTTCCTCGTAGTAGTCGGCAAGCTTTGTAAGCAGGCCCTCTACGTCACCGGACTCCTCACCGATACGGGTCATCTGATAAACCATGGGAGGGAACATGCCGCTCTGCTCAAGAGGCTGTGATAAGGGAGTTCCCAGCATAACCTCTTCACGGCACTGCTTCATGGCCTGTCGTACCAGGACATTGTCCATGGTGTCTGCCACTATGTCTACCGCATCCACAAGACCGATACCTGCCGCCAAAAGCGTGCTGAGTGTACGGGCGAAACGCGCTGTGGAGGATTTAATGGTGAAATCGCCGAGTACCGGAAGCGTAAGGCCTGCCTTACCTAGTATATACTGTCCCGTGTCGGTCTTTGAAGCTGCTTTTATAAGGAAGACCAGTCCGGCGCCCACGGCAAGCACTATATACCATTTTTCTATCAGGAAGTTACTCATGGCCACCACCATCTGGGTGATCTTGGGAAGTTCAACGCCCATGTCGTCAAACATGTTTACGTAGTTAGGTATAACCACGATCAGCATGACAACAACCACTGCGATGGCAACAATCACAACCACTATGGGGTATACCATGGCCTTTTTGATAAGAGCCTGGGTCTTTGAATCCTTCTCAAACTGGGTAGCCATACGGTTCAGGGAGATCTCAAGGGAACCGGAGGCCTCACCTGCCCTCACCATCTTTACAAGAAGGGGAGGGAATATGCCCTCGGCCTCCATGGAGCTTGCGAGGGTATCACCCTTTTCTACACTGACCTGAACATTCTTTAATGCAACCCTAAGTCTGTTGTTCTCAGTCTGGCTGCCAAGCATGTTCATGGCATCTATAACCGTAACACCGGCCGCAAGCATGGACTCGAACTGACGGCACATAATGGAGAAATCTCTTGCGGTGGGCTTCTTGCCTGCTCCGCCCGAAAGCTTTATCTCTTTATTGAGCGCGCTGGCCTCTGCTACGCTGATGACTATATAACCTTCGTTTTTCAGCTGGCTGGTGGCCTTGTCCTGATTCTCGGCCTCAATGGTGCCCTTTTTTTCATTGCCGCCCTTGTCCATGACGGTATATGCAAAATTAGCCAAAATACTTCTCCTTACCTGCTAAATATTGGCATCTCCGCATACTCCGAGAGATGTTCACTGTTTGTTAATCAAAATTTTACAATTTTTAACGAAATATAGCAATACTAATTTTTCATTTTTGTCATTTTTGTCAGATTTGACGGTGTCTCAGACATCAATTTTACCCCCATTATTCAATTTATGTCAACCACTCACAAGATATTGTGTTATGTAAATCACCACGCGAATATATGTTCCTTTCCCGTTGGTAAACTTGCACAAAGGATCTGCCTGTTGTCGCCGGACAACGATGTATGATATCATGAATCCGTGAAAAACAGGAAAAACATCGGTAAAAACAGAATAAGCGACGATACCGCCATCTTTCTGATGGCTGCCGGCTTTCTTTCCCTGCTTACAGGGCTTACGATCCCCGGAATGGTCATTGTCTTTTCACCCCAGGAATACATGGGGCTTTCTGATGTAAACAACCCCATCAGCTACCTGCTTCATACCTTTGTGCAGTCCGCAGGCCTCTTCGGGCTCTGGGGATTCGTTTTCTTTCGTCTTTTATCCGATAAAAAACGTAACATCCTGAACTGCGTATTCTGGTGTGCCTGTGTGATATCGATGATGGATTACCTGTTCTTCGGTCGGGACTTCGGCATGATATCCCCGGGACTGGTATACCTTGTACCGCCCCAGTATCAGACACGGGATGTTGTGATAAACA
>JAFYEL010000127.1 GCA_017544285.1 Lachnospiraceae bacterium
AGCCTCACCCAGTGAAGAACCCTCGATAGCTGCGATGATAAGAACGTCGCACTTACCGGAGATCATGTTCTCAACCTGTGAAAGCTGTGTCTGAACGTCATTTGATGCATACTGAAGGTCTACATCATAACCTGCTGCCTTAAGCTGGCTCTCCATGTTGGCACCGTCCTGGTTCCATCTCTGAAGATCCTTGGTGGGCATTGAAACGCCAACCTTCTTGCCTGCTACTGAAGCGTCAGCTGCGGGAGCATCAGCTGCGGGAGCTGCCTCTTCGGTCTTTGCCTCTGCTGCGGGAGCGGGAGCTGCCTCTTCGGTCTTTGCCTCGCCCTCAGCTGCGGGTGCGGGTGCTGCAGCTTGGCCGCCACAACCTGCTAAAAGAGTGGCAGTCATTGCTGCGCTTAAAAGTACGCTAAACAATCTCTTTTTCATTTTCAACTCTCCTTTGTATTTAAATTAATGTTCTGTACTCTTTGAATCCACCGGATGGAAAACCTTCCGGGGGCTTCGCTACAATGCCACTATATCACAGGGATTTAAACAATAAAACAGGAATTATCCCTCAATCGCAAGCACATTTTTATCATTTTTACCCTTTTTGACAAAAGAATAGCACAATCTTGTATCAAGACTGTGCTATACATACAAATTTGTGCTATATTTTTAACCCGATCAGGGTAATAATGCCCTAAAAGTGCAGTAAATACGCTACTTTGTGGCGTAAAGATATACATCCTCCCTGAGGTGATAGCCCGCATCTATAACGGTTTCATCCATGTTTTCCTTGTATACCGCTATGGGCTCAAGCATCACATAGGGTACATCGTAGCTTCCGTCGGACATCCTGTCAGATATCTCGGTAAGCTTCTCTCCCTTGGCCAGCCTCACCGCGTACTCCGCCGCCGCCCTGGCAAGCTTTTCCACCGGCTTAAAAACGGTCATGACCTGCGTGCCCTGGACTATCCTCTGGCAGGCCTCAAGATCCGCATCCTGCCCCACAAGCCTTATACCTCCGGCCCTGCGGTTTTCCGCCAGCACCCTGTACACTGCGGTGGCAATGCCGTCGTTTCCGCACATGATGCCGTCAACCTGGTCAAGTATACCGATGTTTTCGGAAATATAATCCGCCGCATACTCCGGTTTCCAACCCAGGGCGTGCACCTCGTCCACTATGGTCACCGAGTGCTTTGCCATCACTTCCTTGAAGCCCTCTCCAAGCTGTGCCACATTGGGGTCCTCGTTGGGTCCCGCGCACATCAGGACTTTTCTGTTCTTCAGCCCGGATCTCACCATTCCCTCACCCATGAGGGTGCCGACCTGCCTGTTGTCAAAGGATATGTACAGGTCAACGTTGCTGTCGTGAATCATCCTGTCGTAGGCTATCACGGGAATGCCAGCGGCATGGGCTTTTCCGCAAACTCCGCTCAAGGCGTCGGAATCTATTCCCACTATCACTATGGCGTCCACCTGCTTTGAGATCAGGTACTCTATCTGTGATATCTGGGTCTGGGTATCACCGTTGGCATTCTGTACATTGACCTTGGCCCCCAGGCTCTTGCACTGGTCCACAAACACATCCCTGTCTCTCTGCCAGCGCTCTATGAGAAATGAATCGAAACTCACGCCTATGGTCAGCTCGTCTTCGTTTTTTATCTCCCCGTCATTTTCCGGAGCTTCGGCGCTTTTTCTGCATCCGGATACCGGTAATACCAGCAGCAAGAGCAGGGCAGCTATGATGATGATCTTACTTTTCATTTGATACCGTCCATTTTTCTCTGTAATCGGTGGGTGTGACTCCCACGTTTTTCTTAAAGGTCCTGGAGAAGTAGTTTGCATCGGCATAGCCGACCTGCATGCCTATCTCCTTCATTGTCAGCTCTCCCTCCTCGATAAGCTCCCTTGCCTTGTTTATCCTCAGGTTGGTGAGATATTCGATAAAGGTGGAGCCGGTGCTGTCCTTGAACAGCTTGCTGAAATAGAAGGGACTGATGTCGACGCTTCTTGAGACGTCGTCAAGGGAGATATCCCTGTCGTAATTTTCCTCGATGTATTTTCTTGCCTTGTCCACCACGGAATCCGCCTGTCTCTCCTTGCGCAGGTTCACCCAGGTGCAGGCTGTCCGCATCTTCTCAAGAAACCAGGACTTGATCTGGGACAGGTCGCTCATGGCCAGAAGATCCGGCATATAGTCTTTTCTTGACATGAACCTGTAAGTCTTGCCGCTCTTGCGGTATGCTATGTTCTCGGCCCAGAGCACAAACTCAAGAGCCTTCAGCTTTACATCCATGATATAGGCGCCGTAGACCTCCGACATCCAGTCGAAGAACCTGGAGCAGGCGATCACCGCCGCATCCGCGTCTCCTCTTTTGACGCACTCGAATATCTCCTGCTCGGTCTCCACGGGATAGTTTTCCTCGTAGGCAACCTTTACCGGAAGATCCTGGGTCATGGCCACGTCGGTGTTTGTCAGCACCAGGGATTCGATGGCTTCGTTGTAGGAAGAAAGGGCATCGGTTATTGGATGTACGGTTCCGAAGCCCGCCCTTACAAAGACACCCGTACTGCTTTTCAGCTTTTCAAGGAGCAGCCCGGCTTTTTCCATGAGCTTGAGTCTTTCGTTGTAATCCTGTTCACCCTCTTCGGCAGGTATGAGCACCGGCAGCTTGTTTGCCACAAAGGAGCCCACCACGCCGGGAAAGAATCCCTTAACCGTCTCCCGTATCATTGCGTTCTGTGACTGGAGCTTCACCGCAATGCCCACGGGGTTGGTCATATGGTTGTCCTCCTGTTCCTGTCCGAAGATCAGGGCCAGCATATAACAGTTCTCCGCCTCGAGCCCCAGGAGTTTTTTGTAATTGTCGATATCCTCCCGGAAATGCTCTCTGGTGAGAAGGTTGTATATAAGTCCGCTCTCAAGAACGGGCACAACCGTCTCAAGCTTTTCCTTTACCAGAAGATCGCTGGAGCGTTTTTCCCTCTCGGCATCGATCTGTTCCATGGTCTTTCTCAGGACATCTATGAGCTTTTCGGGTGCCACCGGCTTGTTGAGGTAGTCCACCACTCCCAGGCCTATGGCTTCTCTGGCGTAATCAAATTTGTCGTAGGCGGATATCACCACAAAGAGTATCCTGTCGTTGCTCCGCCTTATCTCTCTCATGGCATCTATGCCGTTTATTCCCGGCATGTGTATATCCATAAGGGCAATATCGGGTCTGAAGGATTCCGAGAGCTCTATGACGCTGCGCCCGCTCCTGGCGGATTCTATCATGACCTCATCTCCGAATTCTTTTTTCAGAAGGAGGGTCATGGAATCTATGACTATTCCTTCATCATCCGCGATCATTATCTTATACATAGTACGTCGTTTCCTTTGTCTGTGTTTGCTCCTTCAGGGAACTCACTCCTCCATGGGAATGGTTATGGCCACCTCGGTTCCCTGTTCCGATCCCCGGGATATTATCTCAAATCTGCTCTTTTTGTCAAAGTAGAGGGAAAGCCTCTGGATAACATTGTTGAGTCCCACGCCGTTGCCCTCATCGGTACGGGTGGAGGCATAGGTGCCGTCCAGTATGCTCTTTACCTTTTCTTCGCTCATTCCCGTGCCGTTGTCCGTTATGGTGATGCAGACCTCATCATCCACCGCAAAGACCGCAAGTTCGATCCTGCCCTTGTCCCCCATATCGGCTATACCGTATTTCACGCTGTTCTCCACAATGGGCTGGAGTATCATGCTGGGCACCATAAGCCTGAGGAGCTTTTGATCCTCTATCTTCTTTTCGAAATGTATATCTCCCGAGAACCGCACATTGAGGATGTAGATATAGGTGTCCACCATGGCTATCTCATCCTCAAGGGTAACGTCCTCTTTTTTCCTGCTTATGTTGTATCTGAGGAAATCCGCCACGTTCTGTATGTATTCCCTTGTCCTCTCGGCACCCTCCAGAAAGGCCAGCTGGCTGCCGGCGTTCAGGGTGTTGAAAAGGAAGTGGGGATCGATCTGGGCCTGGAGATATTTGAACCTGGCATCCTTTAGGTGAGCCTCCATCATCAGCTCTTTTTCCATGAGGGCCTGCTCTTTTTCCATGCTCTCCCTCAGCCTTTTCAGGTATCCGGGGATGGATGACACCATCTGGTTGAAGGCCACGGTAACCGTTCCCACCTCATCCATGGCATGGACGGGCACGGTCCCCGCCTCGTCCAGGTGACCATCCGTAACCTTGTCGGCCATGGCCGCAAGTTCCAACAGAGGATCCGTCATGGTCCTGGTCATAAGGAGTACCAGCAGTATGTCAAACAGCGCCACCAGCACAAAGATGATGGTACTGGTCTTCTCCAGATAGGAAAGGGATCTGGAAAGGGTCTCGTAGCTTCCGGTGTTTATCATGAACCGCTGTTTGTTAAGTCCGGTGATCCCCGCAAACAGATATCCGTAAACCCTTTCGGCTTCAAAGTAATAGGCGCTGTATTTTTCCACATTTCTTCCGCGCCTGGCGTCTATGGTCCGGCCCGTGAGCCTGAGATAACTCTCCGCCAGCTTTTTTATGTTCCGCTCCATGACCGTCAGAGTGTTGTCGGTCAGGTCGTCGGAAAGCAGCTCCACGTATTCCGAAAACGCCTGCTCTTTTTCGTAGTAATCCTGAAGGGTGTCGGTGGAGCGGGTGTTCATATACACATTGAAGGAACTCCTGAGATCTTCCAACGCCGTCTCCAGCTCGTTCAGCTGGACATTTCCGGAATAAATCTCATCCAGATGACGGATGATCCGGTTTATGTTCAGATACATGACTATGTTGGCAGCCATTACCAGGACAACGGAGGCCACCATTACTATCAGCAGCTTTGTCCGGATCGACATGGCAGCCATGCGGCGTTTGGATACTTTCTTCATGGCGCACCGCCTTCCCCGGCAGCCGTCACCACGGATATCTCCGAGGTGTAATACTCGTTGGCGTAACCGCTCTCCCTGTATTCGGTAAGGGCCTCTACTCCGTCCCTTCCCATCTGGATGGTATCTGCCGTAAGTGTGCCTCGGATGATCTTTTTATCCAAAGCCGCCTTTATGGTCTCGGAGGTATGGAAACCCAGGATCTCCACATTTCCGACCAGGTTGTAATCCACCACCAGTTGGCTGACGCTGACGGTACTCAGCTCGTCAAGGCATACGAAGGCATCCGCGGGCTTTCTCTCCGAAAAGAGCTTGCGGATCTCTTCCTGGGCGGAGAACATGGTACCAGTATGGATCAGGGTGGTCTCCATGTTTACTCTGTCTCCCATGCCGTTTTTTTCAATTTCTTCCCTGATACCCGTCAGCAGGATGTTCTGTGATCCCGTAATGTCCGATGCGTCCAAAAGCACCATAACCGAAAGCTTTTCGGCGCTCTCTCCCCTTTCCGTCAGGAGGGAACATATCTGCTTTCCGTATTCCCTTCCCATGTTTGACCAGGATATGGATACGTAGCTGATCCTGGCTGATGAAGCGCAGTCATGGTATATGGTGACCACGGGAATGCCTGCCGCAGCGGCCTTTTCCACCATGGCTGAAAGGGACGAGGATTCGTCGCCGTCCAAAAGGATCCCGTCAACTCCGGAGTAGATAGCCATTTCCATCTGATCCTCCTTTGACATGGACTGGGAAAGTTCCTGCTGTTGGATCTGGAGGTATATATTGTTCTCGTCGGCCATTTCCTTTGCTCCGCTGAGTATGCTCCTCCAGAAATCCGTGTCGGACTCTTCGGTGACCAGGGCGTAGTAGGCGTCGTAGCTTCTCTCTCCGCTGCCTCCCGCCAGCTCGTTGCTCCTGCTCACGAGAATATTAAAAAAGGCCAGACCTCCTATCAAAACCGCGACCATGGTCACCCCGACCGCTACTATTCCGATAAATAAAAGTCTGACCTTTTTACTGTTTTTCATATGATCGAACGCTCCCGGTCCCTCAGGATCACGGGCTGACCTCCAATGCCTTCAGATATCTGTTATACTGGGCCTGTCTGACCTCTGTAACTTCTTCAAGATGCAGATCTTCGAGTTCCGTCAGGTAGGAATCGAATTCTTTCTCGATGTCCTTTTTCCCGGTGATAAAGGCTTCGGCATCTTCGTTTACCTTGTTCTGGATATCCTCCATGTAAAGGTTTGCCGTGTCGCTCTCCTCGCTGGTAGCGTAGATTTCCGGCCAGGGATTTCTGATGTATTTGCGGAGATCTCTGTTGATCTGCGCATGCCAGTCTGCCACCAGGATATCCGTAGCTTCAACGGACTGTGCGGCGGGAAGTACGAAGGCGGGATTTATCCCCAGCTGCTGGAGCCAGTCGTTGTCCTTGCCCTTTTCGGTGTATTCCCTGGTGCCGTCGGCAGCCTCGGTATAGCTCTCTCCCTCAAAGCCCCACTGATAGTAGTCCTGGCAGTGATCCGACAGAGCGTAATCCAGGAACTTAACCGCGAGCTCTATCTGGGATGATTTGGAGCTTACTCCGAACATGCCCGCAAGTGAATTGCGGCCCACATAGAAGCCCTCATGCTCTCCGGAGAGGGGTGCCACGCCCACAAATGCCTTTTTGGCTGTTCCGTCGTAGTAGGGAAGGACGTTGGAGTACATCATGGACATTGCCCAGCTGTAATCAAATGCCACTCCCGTGAGATCCTTGGAGATGCGGTCGATGACCATGTCTCTGTCAAGGCCGGCGTAATCCTTTTCAAGCAGGCCCTCTTTGTAAAGGCCGTTCAGGAACTCAAGGTATGCCCTGTAGTTTTCGGAATCAGCGTAGGCGTAGGTAACATTGCCTTTGTCGTCTGCCTGGAATCCGCTGGCCAGATCAAGCCCGAAGGCCGGTCCGAACATATAGGGCAGAAACTCAGCCATGATACTCATGGGAATCTCGTCGGAAGCATCCCCGTTGTCATTCATGTCGTTATCCCTGAAGTATTTCAAAAGTTCCACCAGCTCATCCAGGGTGTCGGGAGCCTCCATTCCGGCTTTGTCCAGCCAAACCTGGTTGTACATGAGACAGGGCTGGTAATCGTCCGCCAAATTTGTGCCGGGGACGTAATAGATATGTCCGTCCTCTGCCGTAAGCTCCGCCTTCTCAACGGAATTCAGCGAAAGCCACTTGGTGAAATTGGGCATGTAATCAAAGTACTCGTCAAGGGGTACGAAAAGTCCGGACTTGATGTATACCTGATTGGGGTCGGAGCCGGGTATCTTTATGATGTCGGCATCGGTATCACCGGAGCTTATAAGCGGCGTAGCTTCTTCCTCGTATTTGTCGTAGTCTATGAGGTGCATATCCGGCTCAACCCCGGCCTCCTCAAATACCTTGAGGACTATGGGCGCCTTCGATATGTCCACGTTAGTGTAGTTTGATTTTTCAGCGAGGATCTTAAGAGTGCCGCCATCCTGGGTGATGGGAGCTTCTCCGGTATAAACATATCCGGCGGAATCCTCAACCGTAGTGGCGTTTTCAATGGCACTGTCAACGATATCGGTGTTGGCAAGGCCCGCCTTCTCAGGCTCCTTTTGGGCACCTCCGCCCGCTGAGTTGCCACAGCCTCCGAGAAGTGTTACGGCCATCGATGTTGCGACCAGAGCCGCAAGTATCCTTTTTTTCATATTTTCCTCCTGTTGTCCGGAAAAGTTCACTCCGAGGGCTGATCACGAAGGATATTTGCGATCCTCAGGCACTCTTCCGTGTCGATATCCCTGATGGCTTTCAGCAGAGGCTCAATATGTGCTTTGATGTCATCGGGATACGAATAGGTCTTAAGCCAGTTACCGACCCCTTCCATACCGTCGATATCGAGATCATTGCAGGTGTTCTCAAGCTCGTCCATAAGGGACATCAGGGTTTCATGGTCTATAAGGGGTTTGTCGGCAGCACCGGGCCCCTCATCACTGCCGTAAAATGCGGACAGCTTCTCAAGCAGATCCCTATATACCTCCATTGTCCTTTCGTGATCGGAAAGTATGGTATCTATATCGTCTGCCTTACCGGCTTTTTCAAGAGCCTCCGCCATATCTCCAAGCTCCATGGCACCGATCTGACGGGAGCTGCTCTTAAGCGCATGTACCTTAATAGTATAATCCTTCCAATCCTTTTTTGTAAAGGCATCGGTAATGTCCGCCAGCTTGTCGGCTCCGGAGCTGTAGTACTCTTCGGCTATCTTGTCATAGAGGGCAACGGATCCCAAAGCTTTCAGAGCTGTGGCGGTATCAAGGCCGTCTATCTTTGCCTTTACCTCTTCCGCCGTATCCGCCTGCACAGGCTCCACAGCCTCGCCTTCAACGATCTTTTCGGGAGGCAGCCACTTTTTCACCGCAGTTATGAGTGTCTTAACATCAATGGGCTTGGCGACGAAGTCGTTCATACCCGCTTCGGCAAAAAGACGTCTGGCCTCTTCCATTGCATTCGCCGAAAGAGCGATTATGACAGGCTTTTCCTGCCGCCCCTTGGTGGCTCTTACCCTGCGGGTGGCGTCCACTCCGTCGGTTCCGGGCATCATATGATCCATGAACACTATGTCGTAGTCATTTTGGAGTATCTTTTCAACGGCCTCATCACCGCCGCCGGCAGTGTCTATCCTGGCATTGAGAGGTGCCAGCAGTCCTCCCGCAATGGTGAGATTTATGGCGTTATCGTCCACTATCAGGAAGTTTGCGTCAGGAGCCGTGAAATCGATCTTAAAGACCTTTTCCCCGTCCACGGTCCTGATGTCATCAAGCCTGCGGTTCAGCACGTGCACAAGGTTTATGGTTGTCTCGGGCTTGTGCATGATATGGAGGTTATCCAGATCCGTGGTCGTCGTTGAATCAAACTCCACCAGCATGCTGCCCTGGATCTCTTTATGGTTTTCAAGGAAGGTCCTGACCTTTTCGGAGTAATTCTCCTCCTCAAAGAACAGAAATTCCTCTTTGCCCGTGGGCACGTATTCCTCCAGAGAGGAAATAATGCTGCTCTCCACCCCGAGTCTTGAAGTCTCTCTTACGAAGACCTGGGATCTTATCTTTTCCTCTCCGAATATGAAGGCATGCTTGTTTTCCGCGTTTCTGACGGTGATATCGCTGGAGTCGTCCACAACCTTCTGGGGTACCTCAAACCAGAAATCGGAACCCGTACCATACTCACTGGTAACGCCGATCTTTCCTCCCATGGCCTCAACCAGTTTCTGGGAAATGGCAAGTCCCAGTCCGGTGCCCTCCACCGCTCTGTTGCGCCTGGAATCCACCTGCTGGAAGCTGACAAAAAGCTTGTCCATGTCCTCCTTCTTTATTCCGATACCGGAATCTATGACATGGTAGATCATGTTTACCACGCCCTCGGATATGGGCTCGCTCTTCACATGGATCCTCACCCGTCCCTCATGGGTAAACTTCACGGCGTTGTTGGCCAGATTAATCAGGACCTGACGGATGCGCATCGCATCTGCCCTGAGTATATGGGGAATGGGATTTTCTATTATCACAAAGATGTCAAGGTCCTTGTCGCCCACTCTGGTGGCAAGAACATTCGCAATGTCCGCAAGTTCCACAACGGGCTCATAGTTTTCTTCTATAATCTCCATCTTGCCGGACTCTATCTTTGAATAGTCAAGTATGTCGTTTATGATGTTGAGAAGATTTTTGCCGGAGCTCTGGATCTGCAGCAGACAGTCGGTCTTTCTGGCGGGATCGTTTTCCCTCATGGCTATCTCTGCCATGCCTATGACTGCGTTCATAGGGGTCCTGATCTCATGGCTCATATTTGCCAGGAAGTCAGACTTCATGCGGCTGGCCCGCTCCAGCTCTTCGTTTGCCTTCTCCATGGCAATGATCTTGGTGATCGAATCGGTGGTGTCATGGAGGATATAAAGAGTACCTATGCGGGCGTCCTTTTTTCCCAGCTCTCTCACGTTGAGCTTGAAATAGTAATCCCTCTCGTAATTGCCGAATTTAATGTATTTGCTGCCCTGAACCATGGTGGTTTCGCCCACCCATTCCTCAAGCTTTGCTCTGTCCCTGAAGCTTTCCACAAGCTCCGCGGGCAGGGTGTTTCTGATCATATCGTTTATATGTATCAGGTCATCCCTGCGGTCGTAAAGGATGAGGCCGTCACTCATGTCGTTGGCAAAGCTGTCCAGAGACCATTCCTTCAGGCGGCTACGGCTGAAGAGCGCGGCGATGTAAAGGGTGATGATAATGCAGATATCGTTGATGATACAGGGGATCCAGACAGGCATTGTATACTTTACCGCCAGATATTCAGTGAGAGAATAGATTGCGAGCAAGATCGCAAAGGAAAGATAGACTGCCTTAAATATCCTGTGGGAAAGCTTTATGCACGACGCCAGGATCAGTATCCCGGCAAGAAGACATATGTATGTTGCGAAACGATAGGAACGGTAACTTAAGAAAAGACCGGTGTTCTTGGAATCGGTAACTACCCACCAGGCCTTTCTGAAATGCATCCTTTTTGCGAATGAAAAAACACGGGCACCCTTGAACTGGATCAGTGCAAGATAGGTCTGGTATGCGCAGGAAACCGCGGAAACAATGAGCAGGACCGTATAGTTGCGGAACCTGTCCACGAGGATAATGGTCAGAAGTATAAAGAAGAAAGCCCAGGCACTTACTATATAATAGGGCATCAGGACATTTGCAGCCTCCTTTGCGCTCTTTACGCCGAGAAGGAAGATGCACAGTATATTGCATACCAGGATCAGCGAGGATCCTATGATATATCCGAGATTCTTTCTCTTAAAGGTCGTGGCTCTGATGATGCAGACAAGAACAGCGACCGACAGCACAATAAAAATGATCTTTAGAACATCCATGATAGTAACTCCTGTTTCATCTCATTTTATCATAGCAAAGCCAGCGTATCAATCATGTACGTTTGCGTCTGTCATTTTATAAAACTCTTCCCGCCTCTCAAGCTGTGAGATCACATAATCGATGTTGAGAGTGTCAAGATAGCCTATGCGGTGCCAGGTGTTTTTCCCGTCCCCGACCGCCTTAAGCCTGGGCTCATACCCCGCCCTCAGCAGCTTTCCGAAACCGAAGTAGATGGCTGCCGTGTCCGTCAGCACCTCGTTCTCCAGGGTGTTCACCAGCTCTATGCCGCTCTCGTCCAGAAAGAAGTGGCAGAACTCGTGGATTATCACCGCCAGCACTCCCGGCACATCCCCTTCGTTATTCATATATAGCTCCATCAGAAACTGGCTTCCCAGCTTCTGGATGCGCCCCGGAGGCATACCCTCCTTTGCCTCGTGGGCCCTGAGCATCACCTTATGGCGGTCATAGCCGCAGTGGGCCGCCACCTTCTGAAGGAAGATGTTCATTGCGTATTCGCTGTCCGGCTCTCTGCCCAAAATCTCCATAACATCCGCCGGAGCCTCAAAAGCCGGAAAGGGCCTTTTAAACCTGCCGTCCAGTTTGTCTATCGCCCTGTCGATCAACGCCCTGTCCCTGATGCCGTCAAAATCCGCTTTATTCCCTTTTATTTTTTCCCTGAGCCTGGGTATCCCGATCAGGATAAGAAAGAGCAGCAGGGCTCCTGTCAGCTTAGCCATATCAGTCCTTTATCAAAAGCTCCACGGGGCAGTGGTCCGATCCCTCGATGTCAGTGTGGATCAAAGCGTCCGCAAGCCTGTCATCAAGCCTTTTTGACGTAATGAAGTAATCTATGCGCCATCCTGCATTTTTTGCCCTGGCGTTGAACCTGTAGGACCACCAGGAATAAACATCTGCCTTGTCGGGATAGAAATATCTGAAGGTATCCGTAAAGCCGGAATCCAAAAGCCGCGTCATGCAAGCCCTCTCCTCGTCGGTGAATCCCGCATTCTTCCGGTTGGTCTTGGGATTCTTAAGGTCGATCTCCTCGTGAGCCACGTTCAGGTCACCGCAGAAGATCACGGGCTTTACGCTGTCCAGCTTCTTTATATACTCAAGAAAATCCGCTTCCCACTCCATCCTGTAGTCAAGGCGCTTCAGTTCGTTCTGTGAATTGGGCACATACACGGTGATGAACCAGAAATCCTCAAACTCAAGAGTGATGAGCCTTCCCTCGTGGTCGTGGACATCCACTCCCATGCCGTAAGAAACGGACAGGGGCTCCTTTTTTGTAAAAACGGCGGTGCCGCTGTAGCCCTTTTTATCCGCGTAGCACCAGTACTGCCTGTATCCCGGCAGATCCAGGTCTATCTGGCCCTCCTGGAGCTTTGTTTCCTGAAGGCAGAAGATATCCGCATCCAGCTTTTCAAAGTTCTCCATGAAGCCCTTACCCACTATGGCTCTGAGTCCGTTAACATTCCATGAAACAAAACGCACGATCTTTCCGCCCTCCTTTTTCATCTGTTAATCTGCATATTTTATACAATTTCAGCAACGTCGTTTTGTGCATTATTACAATTGTCTTCAAAAGGTCCCCGAAAATCTTTAGCTATAATACCACTGGAATTTACAGGCTTTTTGGTATATACTTCACAGTGTAAGGGGTTAAGATATTATGTAACCCCACTTGGGCAAAGCCCGGAAAGGAGGTTCATATGAACTACATCATTACACTTGATGATGGCAGGATATTCGGCGGATGGGATCCTATCGACGGAAACATGGTGATATTACCGGCTGAGCGAAGGAACCTCGCATACAGGATGCAGAGAACCGTTGCAATGCGCACCATCGAAAAGGTCGAGACCTTCACCAACGCAACATGCCAGATAGAAAGAATAGCTGCCTGAAAACTCGCACCCCTTCCGAAAAGGAAGGGGTGTTCTTTTATCTGTTATCTATTTTTTCGGGATACATATCATGTTCGGCAAGCCTCTTTACTGCCATTTCCTCCCAGACTGTCCCCTTCTTTCCGTAATTTGCATAGGGATCTATGGATATACCGCCTCTGGGCATGAACTTACCCCATACTTCGATATACTTGGGATCCATCAGCTTTATCAGATCCTTCATGATGATATTTACCACATCCTCGTGGAAATCTCCGTTGTTCCTGAAGGAAAAGAGATAGAGCTTCAGGGATTTGCTCTCCACCAGCCTGTCACCGGGGATATAGGATATGGTGATGGTCCCGAAGTCGGGCTGCCCGGTAATGGGACAGAGGGTGGTGAACTCGGGGCAGTTGAGCTTTACGAAATAGTCGTTTCCGGGATGCCGGTTCTCGAAGCTTTCAAGAACCTCCGGTGCGTATTCGGACGAATATTCGGTTTCCCTGCCAAGGCGCTTCAGTTCGTCTCTGTCTCTCATAATGACACCTTTCTCATAAGCTTTCCGAAAACGGAGTACTTGATACCGCTGTCATATACATCCACTCCCTCGGCTTTTTTAAGCTTTCCGATGACAAAGTAGGTAAGGGGTGTGAAGAGCACCTCGTATCCCACCTTGAACAGATACTGGTAAAGTATCATGGAGAGCACCACGGAATTCTCCATGGTTCCCCAGAAGGAAATGGTGATGAAGATTGCGGAGTCAAACAACTCTCCCACTACGCTGGAGCCTATGGTCCTGAACCAGAGTTTTCTGCCCTCGGTCGCTACCTTAAGCTTAGAGAGCACTATGGAGTTTGAGAACTCTCCGAAAAGATAACCGCAGAAGGACGCCAGTGCAACCCTGGGAGTCGTGCCCAGAACAGTCTCAAAGGCCTCCTGTCCCTGCCAGAAGGAGGGAGAGGGAAGGGCTATCACCGCCATATATACCAGCACGGCCAGCAGGGAGCTTACGAATCCCATCCATATGACTCCCCTTGTCTTTTCGAAGCCGTATACTTCCGTGAACACATCCGAAAGAATGTATGTCAAAGGGAAAAGTATCACAGCCGCAGGGAGCGTGATCCCTTCGCTTACCGCCCACATCTTGCCGGCTATAAGGTTTGACAAAAGGAGGCATGTTACGTACATGCCACATAATATGCAAAATATCTGCGATACATTTCTCTTTTCGCTCATGGTAAAAATCTCCTGTAAACCTTTCCATCTTAAACGAAAGAGCCGCTTTGGTGAGCAAGCTCCCCACGCGGCTCTTGTGTTTCGGATGGATTCGCAGTCTTCCTTATCTCTTTGAGAACTGCGGTGCACGTCTCGCTGCCTTGAGACCGTACTTCTTTCTCTCCTTCATACGAGGATCACGGGTGAGGTATCCGGCCTTCTTAAGAGTGGGCCTGAACTCCTCATCGACGGTGAGAAGGGCTCTTGCGATACCGTGTCTGATGGCTCCGGCCTGTCCTGTGTATCCGCCGCCGCGTACGTTTACGAGAACGTCATACTTTGAAGCGGTGTCGGTAGCTGCCAGAGGCTGGCGAACTATAACCTTCAGGGTCTCAAGACCGAAATACTCATCGATATCTCTTTTATTTATCGTTACCTTGCCTGTACCGGGTACAAGATATACTCTGGCTACAGACGACTTTCTTCTTCCTGTTCCGTAGAACCTGTTTCCAACTTTCTTAGCCATTTTCTATCTCCTTCTTAAAAATCCAAGACTTCAGGCTTCTGAGCAGCCTGGTTGTGCTCCGGGCCGGCATATACATAGAGCTTCTTGTACATCCTTCTGCCAAGGGGTCCCTTGGGAAGCATGCCCTTTACTGCAAGCTCTACAACCTGCTGGGGCTTCTTGGCGAGCTTTTCGCGAAGGCTGGTCTCTTTCATGCCACCCACATAATCCGAGTGATGATAGTAAACCTTCTGATCAAGCTTGCGTCCGGTAACCGTAACCTTATCGGCGTTAACTACTATTACAAAATCTCCGCAGTCTGCGTTGGGAGTGTAGATGGGCTTATTCTTTCCGCGAAGGACCTTTGCCACCTCACTTGCGAGACGTCCGAGAGTCTTTCCCTCTGCATCCACCACATACCATTTTCTCTCGACGGTGGATTCGTTAGGCATATATGTTTTCATGATATTTACCTCTCAAATTACACTTATGCTGCTGTGCCGACTGCTGCGATGCTCCTCCTTTGCTCAGGATCCCACTCCCTCGCATCGGATCGGCCTCCGTGAGCACCGGGGTCGGGGCAGACCCAAAATGCCTGTAAGCCGTCAGACCGAATTATGATACACTATGTATTCTCTTGTGTCAAGGGGGTTTTTATTGGATTTGGGGAAATAATATCGGGGACAGGATTATAATATTCGAATTCAATCCACAGGATTATAATATTCGAATTCAATCCACAGGATCCTATAATCCGTCAAACACAATCCGGTTGCCGGTGCGGTAGGTCCCGCAAGGCTCCTGTCCCTTCCCTCAAGTATCTCCGGAACACACTCCGGCTCCAGGGCACCTCTCCCCACTTCGATAAGCGTCCCGGCGATTATCCTCACCATGTTGTACAGAAACCCTTTCCCACTGACCCTGATGACTATCTCTCTCCAGGGTTCGGAAAAGGCCCCCTCGTGTTCCTCGGAAAAAACTTCGGCCCCCGTCACCTCTCTCACGGTGTCTGAAACCTGGGCATGAACCGAGCAGAAGGATGCAAAATCATGCTCTCCCACAAGGTACTTTGCCGCCCTGTCCATTTTTTCGGTATCAAGCTTGTAATAACAGAAATGGGTATACCTGCTCCTTACGGGAACAGGAAAGGATGAATTGAGTATGCGGTACTCATAGGTTTTTTCGGTTTGGGCAAACCGGGGATGAAAATCCGCCGGGACCTCCATGGAACGCCTAACCTTTATATCGGGAGGCAGATATGTATTTACCGCAAATGAGATCCGTCCGGGATCCATGGGATTTTCCGTATCAAAGACAGCGAGATTGCACATGGCGTGGACTCCGCTGTCGGTGCGGCTTGCGCCGGAGACATGGATATCTTCTCCCAGAAGCCGGGAAAGGGCCTCGTTCAGTCTCTGTTCTATGGTGACTCCGTTGGGCTGGACCTGCCATCCGCAGTAATCCGTGCCGTCATAAGCCACCGTAAGCATCACTCTTTTCATAACAGGATCACCGCTGCCACAAAAGCGATCTGGACGATATAAGCAACAACGTCCCCTCTGCCGTACTTAAGGGGCTTTAATTTCGTCCTGCCCTCTCCGCCGCTGTAACACCTGGCTTCCATTGCCATAGCCAGGTCAGAGGCCCTTCTGAAGGCCGATACGAACAGGGGAACAAGTATGGGCACCATGCTCTTTGCCCTCTTCATGAAATTTCCGCTCTCAAAATCCGCACCTCTTGCCATCTGCGCCTTCATGATCTTATCGGTTTCCTCCATGAGTATGGGGATGAATCTGAGGGCTATGGACATCATCAGCGCTATCTCGTGAACCGGCACCTTAATATGGGTGAGAGGCAAGAGCAGGGATTCCATTGCGTCCGTAAGGGAATTGGGAGTGGTGGTGAGGGTCATAACCGAGGTGCCGGATATCAAAAGTACCAGGCGGCAGGCAAGAAAGGCTGCACTGCGAAGTCCCTCGGCAGTCACCTTAAGAGGACCCCAGGTCCAGATGGGGACTCCCGGAGTCAGGAATATATTGAATCCCACCGTGAGGAGCAGGATAAGGGCTATACCCTTCATGCCCCTGAACATGAACGAAGCGGGAACCCTTGAAAGGGCTATCGCAATACACAAAAACACGACGGCTGCCGCCATGGCAGCGGCATCGTTTGCGATGAAAAGGGCTATGATATAAAGAAAGGTGCCCACAAGCTTCGTCCTGGGATCCAGGGAATGCATGACGGAATCCGCCTGATAGAATTGTCCGAGAGTTATATCCTTAAACATCCTCGTATCTCTTTAGCCGCATCTTCGACGTTCATTACGTCTGTTTTTACATCAAAGCCGGCAGCTGCCAGCTTTTCCATGATATAGGTGACGGAAGGGGCCCCCAGGCCTATTTCTTCCAGCTCCCGGTGGCGGAAAAAGACCTCGGCGGGAGTTCCGTTCATAAATACCTTTCCCTTTTCCATGACCACGGCCCGGTCCGCGTACCCGGCCACATCGTCCATGCAATGGGATATCAGTACCACCGTCAGGCCCTCATCGCGCTGAAGGCCCTTCAGCATGTCAAGAAGTTCTCTGCGTCCGTAGGGATCAAGCCCTGCGGTGGGCTCGTCCAGTATCAGTACCTCGGGCTTCATTGCCAGGACTCCGGCAATGGCCACCCGTCTTTTCTGGCCTCCGGAGAGGTCGAAGGGAGACATGTACCATCTCTCCTTGGGGAAGTTCATTCGCTCAAGCGCTTCGTAGGCTCTGGCCTCTGCCTCCACCCGGCTCAACCCCAGGTTTTTCGGTCCGAAACACACATCCGTAAAAACATCGGTCTCGAAGAGCTGGTACTCCGGGTACTGGAACACCAGTCCGACCTTGGATCTGATGCGGGCCTTGTCCGAGCCCTTTGCCCAGATATCCTCTCCGTTGTAGAGGACCTGGCCCGAGGTGGGCTTTAGCAGAGCGTTCATGTGCTGGACCAGAGTGGATTTACCGGAGCCCGTGTGGCCTATGAGCCCCAGGAATTCCCCGTCGGCTATCTCCAGGCTCACATCATCCAGGGCCCTTACTTCATCCGCGGTCCCCTCGCTGTATATATGACTGACATGATTCAGTATTATCGACACTTTTTAAGTTCCTCTATTAACCTTTCGGTAGTAAGGATGCCGGAGGGGATCTTTACCCCCGACTCTCTCAGGCTCTCCGCAAGCTGTGTCACCACAGGCAGATCCAGCCTTAATGCCCGAAGGGTCTCCACATTGGAAAATACTTCTTCGGGACTTCCCTGCATCACCACCTTACCCTCGTTCATCACAAACACTCTGTTGGCATAGATGATCTCGTCCATGTAATGGGTGATGAGTATAACGGTTATCTCTTCCACATCGTTCAGGGCCCTGGCGGCTCTGATGACCTCAGCGCGCCCTCCGGGGTCCAGCATGGCAGTGGACTCGTCCAGGATGATACAGGTAGGATGCATGGCCACCACACCGGCTATGGCAACCCTCTGCTTCTGTCCTCCGGAAAGATGATTCGGACTGTGGAGCCTCAGGTCGTACATGCCCAGGACCTTCAGGCTCTCGTCCACCCTCTGCCTGATCTCATCCGTGGGGACTCCCAGGTTCTCAGGGCCGAAGGCCACATCCTCTTCCACCACGGTACCGATGATCTGGTTATCCGGATTCTGGAAGACCATGCCCACCTTCTGTCTGATGGGTATCACGTTCTCGTCCTCGGCGGAATCCATCCCGTCTATGAAAACACTGCCCTCGGTGGGATATAAAAGAGCGTTGAGCTGTTTGGCCAGGGTGGATTTACCGGAACCGTTGTGCCCCAGTATGGCGATGAACTCGCCCTTTTTCACCTGAAGGGAGACATCGTCCACCGCGCGCTTCACCCCTGTGGGGTTGCCTTCCTCATCCCGCTCTATGTATTCGAATACAAGATTTTTAGTCTCAATAAACATGGCTTATTACAACAATACCCCGAGATAACTCTCGGGGTATCGGTAGCATTTTTAAACAAGCTCCAGCAGAACTTCCATTGCTGCGTCGCCCTTTCTGGGGCCGATCTTTACGATCCTTGTGTATCCGCCGTTGCGGTCTGCATACTTGGGTCCGATCTCATCGAAAAGCTTTGCCACAAGGTCAACCTGCTTTGTGTTTCTCTTGCGTCCTGCACCCTCGACGGGAACCTCTTTTACGGGGTAAAGAAGCTTTAACATCTGATGACGTGCATGGAGTCTTGAGGGCAGGTCCTTTTTGATCTCTTTTTTAACGATCACGAACTTTGTCTTTCCGTCCTCGTCCTTAACTCTCTTGCCGTCCTTGTCCTTCTCGGGGACCTTTGCGTCAACGGTAACTGTCTCGTAGTTGTCTCTCTCCTTTACGGCAAGAGCGATGAGGCTCTCCGCAAATTTGCGAACTTCCTTGGCTCTCGCTTCGGTAGTTACGATCTTTCCGTTGTTGATAAGGGCAGTCACCTGGCTCCTGAGGAGAGCCTTTCTCTGATCGGATGTTCTGCCGAGTTTTCTGTATCTTGCCATTTGATTTACCTCCTTTGGCCTGCCGGTCTCGCCCTTTGGTCTTACAGGCCGGTAATGTTCGGAGAAGTCCCTGCGTACTCTTCGGATTTACCGCAGGAGCTTACCTGTTATTCTATGGGTTCGCCCTGGTTGAGTTCCAGTCCCAGCTCTTTGAGCTTTGCAAGAACCTCTTCCAGTGACTTGCGTCCCAGGTTTCTGACTTTCATCATATCGTCGGGAGTCTTGTTGATGAGCTCTTCAACGGTATTGATACCGGCCCTCTTGAGGCAGTTGAAGGAACGGACCGAAAGCTCCAGCTCGTCGATGCTCATATCCTTGGATACAAAGTCATTGCCTATGGGCTCGCTGCTCATTACATCAGCCTTCTGAGCCGCCTCGGAAAGATTGATGAAGAGCGCAAGATGCTCATTGAGAACCTTTGCCGCAAGGGAGACCGCCTCTTCGGGAGCAAGGGTACCGTTGGTGTAAATATCAAGGGTAAGCTTGTCGTAATCGGTGATCTGACCCACACGGGTATTCTCTACGTTCATGTTTACACGCTCAACCGGTGTATAAACAGAATCGATGGCGATAACTCCGATAGCGGAATCCTCGCTCTTATTCTTCTCGGTTCCCACATATCCCCTTCCGTTGGTGATGGTGAGCTCCATAGAAAGCTTTGTGTCCTTGCCGCCGCTGAGAGTGGCGATAACAAGATCGGGATTAAGGATCTCGATGTCCTGATCAGCCTTAATGTCTGCCGCAGTAACTACCCTCTCACCCGTCACATCAATGTATGCCAGCTTGGGCTCATTGGTGCTGCTGTTATTCTTGATCGCAAGATGCTTTATGTTCATGATGATCTCGGTAACATCCTCTTTAACACCGGGGATGGAACTGAACTCATGAAGCACGCCCTCTATCTTTACCTGGCTAACAGCGGTGCCCGGCAGAGAGGACAGCATGATCCTTCTGAGCGAATTTCCGAGAGTGATCCCGTAACCGCGCTCCAGCGGCTCAGCCACGAACCTGCCGTATTTCTTATCGTCTGATGATTCGGTGATCCGAATGTCCGGTTTTTCAAAATCAAACACAGACCGTACCTCCTTTTCGAATAAAAGCTAAAAGCTTTGTGGCTATTACTTGGAATAAAGCTCGACAATAAGCATCTCGTTGACAGGTACGTCGATCTCCTCACGAGTGGGGAACGCATTGACCGTACCCTTTAAGGCCTCCTGATCGACTGTAAGCCATGCAGGAACCAGCCTGTCACCGGCGGCCTCTATAATATCCTTGTATCTCTGAGATCCCTTGCACTTCTCACGGATCTCGATAACGTCTCCGGCCTTGATCAGGTATGAAGGCACATTTACGCACTTGCCGTTAACCTGTACCTGCTTGTGGCAGACAACCTGTCTTGCCTCTCTGCGGGTTCTGGCGAATCCGAGACGGAAAATGACGTTGTCAAGCCTTCTCTCAAGGAGCACCATAAGGTTCTCACCGGTCTGACCCTTCATACGGTCAGCCCTCTCATAGTAGTTCCTGAAAGGCTTCTCCAAAACGCCGTATATAAACTTTGCCTTCTGCTTCTCGCGAAGCTGCAGGCCGTACTCACTGACTTTCCTGTTCGTTCTCTTGAGACTTCTGTTGGACTTCTTGTTGAGTCCCAGATATCCGGGATCAAGGTCAAGTGCCCTGCATCTCTTGAGAACCGGAGTCCTGTTCACTGCCATTAGTTTAACCTCCTAAACCTTGTAACATTAACAAAAATCACACTCTTGGTGCTTAAGTAGTTTACGGGATAACCCTTCCGTGTAGACCGCAGAAACGCGATTACACTCTCCTACGTTTGGGTGGACGGCAACCGTTATGAGGTACGGGTGTCACGTCTGTAATGGAAACAACCTCGAGTCCTGTGGCAGCAAGTGCTCTGATCGCTGCCTCACGTCCTGATCCGGGTCCCTTCACAAACACATCCACATACTTCAAACCATAGTTGAGAGCTGCTTTGGTCGCAGTCTCGGCTGCCATCTGTGCTGCATATGGAGTAGATTTCCTTGAACCTCTGAATCCAAGACCACCGGCACTTGCCCAGCTGAGGGCATTACCCTGCGCATCCGTCAGTGTAACTATGGTGTTATTGAAAGATGCCTGAATATGTGCCTGTCCGCGTTCAACGTTTTTCTTTACGCGCTTTTTTGTCACTTTTTTAGTAACTTTCTTAGCCATAATAAAACTAACCTACTTTCTACATGATAAATAACTTTAGTGAAGCAAAAACTCACTGATGCAAAACAGAATTACTTCTTCTTGTTTGCAACAGTTCTCTTCGGGCCTTTTCTGGTCCTGGCGTTGGTCTTTGTCTTCTGACCACGCACGGGAAGGCCTTTTCTGTGGCGAATACCGCGATAGCATCCGATCTCCTGTAATCTCTTGATGTTCATCGCGATCTCGCGACGAAGATCACCCTCTACCATCTGGGTCTCATCGATTACGGCACGGATCCTGTCTACTTCTTCGTCTGTCAGATCCCTGACGCGTGTATCGGGGTTAACCTTTGCCTCGGCGAGTATACGCCTTGAGCTGGGTACGCCTATACCATAGATATAGGTGAGTCCGATCTCCACACGCTTATCTCTGGGTAAATCGACACCGGAAATACGAGCCATGTGAGTACATCCTCCTTTTCTTAAAAATTTGTTAGTGTTGGCAAGCCCAACATCCGCATTTTATGCAGGAACATCAACCCTGGCGCTGTTTGTGCTTGGGGTTGTCGCAGATAACTCTGATGCGACCTTTTCTTTTGATGATCTTGCACTTCTCGCAGATGGGCTTTACCGAAGACCTTACTTTCATGACAATCCTCCTTTAAAACCTGTCTGCCATATGTTAACCTGCCTCCAAAGGGCATAATATCCCCTTCAGAAGCAAAGCCTAACCATGATATCACAAAAAAATCCTTAAATCAAGGATTTTTTCTTACTTATTTATCTCTCCAGATTATCCTTCCCTTTGAAAGATCGTAGGGAGACATCTCAAGGGTAACTTTATCACCCGGTAAAATCCTGATAAAATTCATGCGAAGCTTTCCGCTGATATGCGCCAGGACCTTGTGGCCGTTTTCAAGCTCAACCTGGAACATGGCGTTGGGAAGCTTCTCAACCACAGTGCCCTCAATTTCTATCACGTCTGCTTTAGACATATACACTCCTTTTAAAAATGACTTATTCAGCTTTTTGATCTGTCAGACTGAGTATCTCCGGCTCTCCCTCCGTTATCAGCACTGTATTTTCATAATGTGCCGAGGGCTTGCCGTCAAGTGTTACGATGGTCCATCCGTCCTCCAGGATCCCCACCTTCCAGGTGCCCAGGTTTACCATGGGCTCTATGGCAAGTGTCATTCCCGGTTTCAACAGCGGTCCCCTGCTCAGCTTCCTGTAGTTGGGGATGATGGGATCTTCATGCATATCCTTGCCGATGCCGTGTCCCGTCAGCTGCTTTACTATTCCGAAACCGTAGGGGCGGATGTGATCGCTTATGGCGTTTGAGATATCATGCAGGTAATTTCCCGACTTCGCCATTTTGATTCCGGCGAAAAAACTCTCCCTGGTGACATCCATAAGCTCTGTCAGCTTCGGGTTCATTTTGCCGATGCCAAAGCTCCTTGCCGCGTCGCTTTGATAACCCTTCCATATGACTCCCGCATCCAGGCTCACTATGTCGCCCTCTTCGATGATCCTGTCCTCGGCGGGTATGCCGTGGACCACCTCTTCGTTTACTGAGACACATATGGACGCCGGATAACCCTCATAATCCAGAAAAGAGGGAATGGCGCCGGCCTTTCTGATGAGTTCCTCTCCCAGGTCGTTGATCTCCATCGTGCTCATTCCCGGGGCAAGGGCCTCACCCAGTCTGTCCAGGACCCCGGCGAGGATCTCGCCGGCCTCTCTCATCAGTTGTATCTCTTCAGCTGTCTTGATCTTTATCATGAGTTAACCGAGGATATCACAGATCGCACCGAAGACATCCTTCATATCTACGGTTCCGTCTACCGTGCGCAGCACACCCATCTTCTCGTAGTAATCGATAAGGGGCTGGGTCTGCTCGTGGTATACATCAAGTCTCTTCTTAACGGTCTCGGGAGCGTCATCATCGCGGAGGATAAGCTTGTCACCGCAGGCGTCGCACACATCCTCAACCTTGGGAGGGTTGTACTTTACGTGGTAGGTGGCGCCGCACTTAACGCAGGCTCTCCTGCCTCCCATCCTTCCGATGATGTTCTCGTCGGGAACGTCAACGTTCACCGCATAGTCAACCTTCTCGGAAAGCTTCTCAAGCTCTGAGGTGAGAACCTCTGCCTGGGGAATGGTACGGGGGAATCCGTCCAGTACATAGCCCTTGCTGCAGTCATCCTGAGCCACACGGTCCAGAAGGATCTTTACAGTGAGCTCATCGGGGACCAGCTGTCCCTTGTCCATGTATTCCTTAGCCTTTTTTCCGAGTTCGGTACCGTTCTTTATATTGGCGCGGAAGATATCGCCGGTGGAGATGTGGGGGATCCCATACTTCTCCGCGATCATCTTGGCCTGTGTACCCTTGCCCGCTCCGGGGGCTCCTAACATGATTATCTTCATAATTGCTTCTCCTGTTTAATGTATGGATCGACCGTAAAAACAAAACCAAGGGGGCTGAAAACTGCCAGCCCCCCGGTAAGTCCTCTTAAGAATTAAGGAATCCCTTGTAATAGCGGACAACCATCTGCGACTCGATCTGCTTAACGGTCTCAAGGATAACACCTACGATAATTATCAGTGAGGTGCCTCCGAAGGTTACGTTTGCTCCGAAGAAGCCGTTGAAGAAGATTGGTATAACCGCTACTATAACCAGCCCTACAGCGCCGATAAAGATGATGGCGTTGAGTATCTCGGTAAGATAATCCGAGGTGGGCTTTCCGGGCCTGCGTCCCGGAATGAATCCGCCTCCGCGCTTTAAGTTGTTTGCAACCTCAAGCGGGTTGAAGGTGATCGAAGTATAGAAATATGCGAAGAATACCACCAGCACGATGTATACCAGAAGTCCTACGGTATATGCGGGCTTGGCGGGGTTGCACCAGTTGCTTGAAGAAAGAGCCGAGAGCATCTTGCCCCATATGGTGGTGCCTCCGTTTACTCCGAGAAGCTGGCATATAACTACCGGGAACTGCATCAGGGATGATGCAAAGATGATAGGTATAACGCCTGCTGTGTTTACCTTAAGCGGTATGTAACTGGACTGTCCGCCCACCATCTTGCGTCCCTGCATCTTCTTGGAATACTGAACGGGTATCCTGCGCTCTGCATCGCAGAGGAGAATGGTAAGGATTACCGTTGCAAGTATAACTGCAAGGATGATCACTGCTGCAAGTACGGCATATGCCACGGAATCAGCGCTCTTTACAAACATCACGTAGAGGGAATTGAGATCCTCGGGTATACGTGAGATGATGTTTATCGTCAGCACTATGGAGATACCGTTACCCACACCGTATTCGGTGATCTGCTCGCCGATCCACATAAGGAAGGCAGAGCCCGCGGTAAGTGCTACGACAAGGGTCACGATAGTGAGTACCTTGTTGTCGCCTGTCTCAAGAAGCCCCTGTCTGTCAAATCCGATAGCCATTGCGGTGGACTCGATAAGTGAAAGGACTACGGTGAGATATCTGGTGATGGCTCCCAGCTTTTTACGTCCGTCTTCGCCGTCACGCTGCATCTCCTCAAGCTTGGGGATCGCGATGGTCATCAGCTGTACGATGATGGACGAAGTAATGTAGGGCGTAATATTAAGTGCGAATACCGACATATTAAGGAACGATCCGCCGGTGAAGGCGTTGAAGAAATCGAACGAATCACCGGTAAGGTTTGCAAACCATTCCGAGAAAAACTGTCTGTCCACTCCGGGAACCGGCAGCTGGCATCCAAGTCTTATCACAACAAGCATGAATAAGGTGAATAACAGCCTGTTGCGGATATCCTTTATCTTGAACGCATTGCGAAGTGTTTCAAGCATCAAATCACCTCAGCTTTCCCTCCTGCCGCTTCAATCTTTGCGACAGCGGCTTCACTGAAACCGTTAACTTTTACGGTGAGCTTCTTTGTAAGATTTCCGTTTCCGAGGATCTTTACACCGTCGCGAACCTTGCGAACGATACCTGCCTCGATGAGAGTCTCAACGGTAACCTCCTGGCCGTTCTCGAAAGCCTCGAGAGCGCATACGTTGATGCCCACGATATCCTTATGATTTCTGTTCTTGAAGCCTCTCTTGGGGATTCTTCTGTACAGAGGCATCTGGCCACCCTCGAATCCAACTCTGGGTGCACCGGAACGAGCCTTCTGACCTTTATGTCCTTTGCCGGCAGTCTTGCCGTTTCCGCTGCCGTGACCGCGACCGCGTCTGAAATTGTCGCTGTGCTTTGAGCCCTCGGCAGGGCTTAAGTTAGATAAGTTCATCTTTGTTCTCCTTATACCTCTTCAACCTTGACCAGGTGCCTTACCTGAGCAACCATTCCTCTGATAGCATCATTATCGGGAAGCTCTACGGTCTTGTTGAGCTTTCTGAGTCCGAGTGCCTCTACCGTAGCCCTGTGCTTGGGTATAGCGCCTATAGCGGACTTGACAAGAGTAACCTTTAACTTATTAGCCATTGCTTACCTCCTCTACAGACTTTCCGCGGCTCTTTGCAACCTGCTCGGGAGTCTTGAGCTGCGATAATGCGTTGAGAGTTGCAAGCACAACGTTCTGCTTGTTGTTTGAACCAAGCGACTTTGTACGGATGTTCTTAATACCTGCAAGCTCGCATACGCTACGAGCGGGGCCGCCTGCGATAACTCCGGTACCGCCGGGAGCTCTCTTGATGAGAACCTGTGCTCCGCCGAACTTTCCGATGAAATCATGGGTAATGGAAGCGTTGTCATCGCGGGGTACCTCGATGAGGTGCTTTGTTGCATCCTCTTTACCCTTGCGGATAGCCTCGGGAACCTCGGTTGCCTTTCCAAGACCAACGCCTACGTGTCCGTTTCCGTCACCTACCACTACGAGAGCAGTGAAACGCATGTTACGGCCACCCTTAACGACCTTTGTAACTCTTTTTATGGTAACGACCTTCTCCTCAAGGGCTTCCTGGTCGATACTGTTTCTGTCAACATATTTCTGACTCATGGTTTCTCCTTCCCTGCTTTCTTAAAAGTCCAGTCCGGCTTCTCTTGCTGCTTCAGCAAGCGCCTTAACCTTACCGTGGTAGATGAAGCCTCCTCTGTCGAAGACTACTGTCTTGATGCCTTTTTCTACGGCTCTCTTTCCGATCACCGTGCCAAGGTATGCTGCAGCCTCTACATTGTTTGTCTTCTCGAGCTCGGCCTTTACGTCCTTTTCAACCGTAGAAGCAGCTACAAGAGTATTACCCGCTACATCGTCAACCACCTGTGCATACATGTGGTTGTTGCTGCGGAATACGCACAGACGGGGCTTCTCAGCCGTACCGCTGATGCGATTGCGTACTTTTTTATGCTTTTTCTCACGAACCTCGGTCCGCACTTTTTTGCTTACCATATCTCACATCCTCCTTTGCTTACTTCTTACCGGTCTTACCAACCTTGCGACGGATAACCTCATCGACATACTTGATACCCTTGCCCTTGTAAGGCTCAGGCCTTCTCTTGTCGCGGATCTCCGCTGCGTACTGACCGACGCGCTCCTTGTCGATACCGCTGACGATGATCTTGTTGCCGTCAACCTTTGACTCAAGACCCTCGGGATCGGTCATCTCTACGGGATGTGAAAAACCAAGGTTAAGTGTCAGTACCTTTCCGGACTTTGCTGCCCTGTAACCAACACCGTTTACCTCAAGCTCTTTGGTGAAGCCCTCGGTCACACCGATGATCATGTTGTTGAGCAGTGTTCTTGAAAGTCCGTGAAGGGCTTTGCTCCTCTTAAGATCATTGGGTCTGGAGACCGTGGCCTCTGCGCCGTCTACTTTGATCTCCATCTCGGGAGCGAATACTCTTTTGAGTTCTCCCTTAGGACCCTTTACGGTCACTTCATTATTTTCTGCGATACTGATCTGCACTCCCGCAGGTATCGCGATAGGCATTTTTCCGATTCGTGACATGCCCGCACCTCCTGTAATATTTGTTTATCTGTTTTCTTATTACCAAACGTAAGCCAGTACTTCGCCGCCGACCTTAAGCTTTCTTGCCTCTTTGTCGGTGATCACACCGCTGTTGGTGGATACGATGGCGATTCCGAGTCCGCCGAGAACCCTGGGAAGCTCATCCTTACCTGCATAGATACGCAGTCCGGGCTTTGAGATCCTCTTGATGCCGGAAATGATCTTGTCATTCTTGGTCTCGCCGTACTTCAGTGTAATATGTATGTCCTTAAAATTACCGTTGTCGATAAGCTCGTAGTTCTTTATATATCCCTCTTTTAAGAGAATGTCGGCGATTGCGACCTTCATTTTAGAAGAAGGAACGTCTACGGTATCATGCTTTGCAGTATTTGCATTACGTATTCTTGTAAGCATATCTGCAATAGGATCGCTCATTGTCATTTCTTTTACCTCCTAAAATCACATCGCCTTACCAGGACGCCTTCTTGACGCCGGGTATCTGTCCCTTGTATGCCAGTTCACGGAAGCATACTCTGCAAATTCCGTATTTTCTCAGATATGCGTGCGGACGTCCGCAGATCTTGCAGCGTGTGTACTCCTGAGTGGAGAACTTCGCTTTGCGCTGCTGCTTAATTTTCATAGATGTTTTAGCCATGAATCTTTCTCCTTTTCCTTATCTCGCATACGGCATACCAAACAGTCTCAGGAGCTCTCTTGCTTCCTCGTCCGTTTTTGCAGTAGTTACAAAAATCACGTCCATACCGCGTATCTTATCGATCTTGTCGTACTCAACCTCAGGGAAGATCAGCTGCTCCTTGATGCCGAGTGCGTAATTGCCCCTGCCGTCGAATGCGTTGGGGTTTACACCGCGGAAGTCTCTTACTCGGGGAAGCGCAAGATTGATGAGACGATCTGCGAACTCATACATCTTCTTTCCTCTGAGTGTTGTCTTGCATCCGATAGCCATACCTTCTCTTATCTTGAAGTTTGCCACCGAATTCTTTGCCTTTGTGGTAACCGCCTTCTGGCCGGTTACAAGCTGCATATCCGCTACTGCGGACTCGAGAGCCTTCGCGTTGTCCTTGGCTTCGCCCACACCCATGTTGACAACGATCTTGTCAAGCTTGGGCACTTCCATGATGTTCTTGTATCCGAACTTCTTGACCATGGCGTCCACGATCTCGCCCTTGTATAATTCTTCAAGTCTGCTACTCAACTTAACTAACCCTCCTTCCGTGATCAATCAATAACGGCACCGGTCTTCTTTGCGATACGGACCTTAACTCCGTCCTTAATCTCAAAGCCGACTCTTGTCGTCTGACCGTCGATCACAAGCATCACGTTGGAAATATCAATAGGTGCTTCCTGATGGATGATCCCGCCGTTCTGATTTGCCGCCGAGGGTTTAGTGTGCTTGGTAACCATGTTGACACCCTCCACGAGCACGCGACCCTTCTTTGCGTCCACGCGGATGACCTTTCCGGTCCTGTCCTTATCCTTACCGGCGATAACCTTTACGGTGTCGCCCTTTCTAATTTTCATCATAGACATTTCTTATCCCTCCTACAGCACTTCGGGAGCGAGTGAAACAATCTTCATGAACTGCTTCTCTCTGAGCTCTCTCGCTACCGGCCCGAATATACGTGTCCCTCTGGGCGTCTTGTCATCCTTGATGATAACTGCTGCGTTCTCATCGAATTTGATGTAAGAACCGTCCTTACGGCGTGCGCCCTTCTTTGTACGAACAACAACGGCCTTTACCACGTCACCCTTCTTAACAACGCCTCCGGGGGTTGCATCCTTAACGGTAGCAGTGATAATATCGCCAATATTTGCATATCTCCTGGTGGAGCCGCCCATAACTCTGATGCAAAGGATCTCTTTTGCACCTGTATTATCAGCAACCCTCAGTCTGGTTTCCTGCTGAACCATAGGTTTTTCTCCTTTCCCGCTTCAATCACTAACTCGCGATGTAGCATATCATTGCTTTATTTTGCTCTCTCGATGATCTCCACGAGTCTCCATCTTTTATCTTTTGACAGGGGGCGGGTCTCCATAACCTTTACGGTGTCGCCGATCCTGCACTCGTTATTCTCGTCATGAGCCTTGAGCTTGTATGTTTTCTTGACGATCTTGCCGTAGAGCGGATGCTTTACGTTGTCGACGATCGCAACGGTGATCGTCTTATCCATCTTATCGCTTACCACTTTACCGGTACGCGTCTTTCTGAGATTTCTTTCCACGACTTTTCTCCTTTCCGACTACTGTCAGGCTTCCTTGCCCGCAGCCGTGATAACGGTGTTGATCCGGGCAATGTTCCTTCTCACTTCTTTGATCCTGCTCGTGTTGTCGAGCTGATTAGTCGCATTCTGGAATCTGAGATTAAAAAGCTCTTTCTTTGCTGCGACAAGCTCTGTCTTAAGCTCGTCTACAGTCTTGCCTGTTAAATCGTTTATATATTCTTTCTTTTTCATTCTGCAACACCGCCTTCTAAGTCTGCCTTGGAAACAATCTTGCACTTGCAGGGAAGCTTGTGGGTTGCAAGGCGAAGCGCCTCTCTTGCTACCTCTTCCTCAACTCCCGCAATCTCAAACATGACGCGTCCGGGCTTAACAACTGCTACCCAGTACTCAAGTGCGCCCTTTCCGGATCCCATTCGGGTCTCGGCGGGCTTTGCCGTAACCGGCTTGTCCGGGAAGATCTTTATCCAAACTTTACCGCCACGCTTAATGTGACGTGTCATTGCGATACGGGCTGCCTCTATCTGGTTTGACTTGATCCAGCAGGGCTCGGTGGCTACGATACCGTACTCGCCGTAGCTGATAGTATTTCCTCTGAGCGCCTTGCCCGCCATGGAACCGCGGAACTGCTTACGACGCTTTACTCTCTTGGGCATTAACATCAGTCGTTACCTCCTTCCCTGGAAGCGGTCTTAGCCTCTTCCTTCTTTGCAGGAAGCACCTCTCCTTTGTAGATCCATACCTTAACGCCTACCTTACCGTAGGTGGTGGATGCCTCTGCAAAGCCGTAATCAATATCGGCTCTCAGTGTCTGAAGAGGAATGGTACCCTCGTTGTAGGTCTCGGTACGTGCCATATCTGCACCGCCAAGTCTTCCGGAGCACTGAGTCTTGATACCCTTAGCGCCTGCCTTCATGGTCCTGGACATTGTGGACTTCATGGCGCGGCGGAAGGAAACACGGCCCTCAAGCTGCTGAGCGATGTTCTCTGCTACCAGCTGAGCATCTCTGTCGGGTCTCTTGATCTCCTTGATATCAACGATGAGCTTCTTGTCAGTGTACTTTGCAAGCTCTTTCTTGGTAACCTCGATCTCCTGGCCGCCCTTTCCGATGACGATACCGGGCTTAGCAGTGAAGATGGTTATCTTTACTCTCTCGGAAGTACGCTCGATCTCGATCTTTGATACTCCTGAGCTGTAGAGCTTTTTCTTTAAAAATGTTCTGATGTTGTAGTCCTCCACAAGGCAGTCAGCAAAGTCATTGCTCGCATACCACTTGGAGTCCCAATCCTTTATGATGCCGACCCTGAGGCCGTGGGGATTAACCTTCTGTCCCATTGATTACTCCTTTCTATCTCTCATCAAGTACCACTGTAATGTGGCTCATCCTCTTCTCGATCCTGTATGCGCGGCCCTGTGCCCTGGGCTGGATCCTCTTCATTGTGGGTCCCTTGTTTGCGTAGCACTCTGCAACATAGAGATTCTCACGGGAGAGTCCGCTGTTGTTCTCAGCGTTTGCGATAGCGGATTCGAGGAGCTTTTTGATGACTCCTGAAGCATATCTGGGGTTGTAGTTCAAAATTGCCAGAGCGGATTCAACATCCTTACCTCTGATAGCGTCCAATACAAAGGCTGCCTTTGTGGTGGATATCCTCGCGTAAGATAACTTTGCGGAGGGTCTTGCATCCTTGACTTCGTTTCTGGCACGCTTGATCTGACTTCTGTGTCCTTTAGCCATTTTTCTGCCTCCTTTCGATTACCTTACCTTTGACTTCTTTTCATCCTTGCCGTGTCCCCTGTAGGTCCTTGTGGCAACGAACTCACCGAGCTTATGTCCTACCATATCCTCGGTAACATATACGGGTACATGCTTTCTTCCGTCGTGTACTGCGATGGTGTGTCCCACAAAAGAGGGGAAAATCGTAGAGCGACGTGACCAGGTCTTGATAACCTGCTTATTGCCTGATGCATTCATAGCATCAACCTTCTTCAAAAGGCTCTTGTCAGCAAAAGGTCCTTTTTTCAGTGATCTTGCCATTATCTTCTCTCCTCCTTAATTACTTGATGGCGCGTCCGTCGCGTCTTCTGATTATGAGCTTGTTGGAAGCCTTCTTCTTTCTTCTGGTCTTAAGACCCAGAGCAGGCTTGCCCCAAGGTGTGCAGGGGCCGGGACGTCCGATGGGAGCTCTTCCCTCACCACCGCCGTGGGGGTGATCATTGGGGTTCATGACGCTTCCTCGAACGGTAGGCCTGATGCCCATGTGACGCTTACGTCCTGCCTTACCGATGTTGATGAGGTTGTGATCGCCGTTTCCGACAACACCGATGGTGGCTCTGCCGTTGATGGGAACCATTCTCATCTCTCCGGAGGGGAGTCTCAGGGTGGCGTACTTGCCTTCCTTAGCCATTACCTGTGCGCTGTTTCCTGCGGAACGAACGATCTGTCCGCCTCTGCCGGGATGCAGCTCGATATTGTGTACCAGTGTACCGACGGGGATCTCTGAGAGCGGCATGCAGTTGCCGACCCTTACCTCGGCCGTAGGTCCGTTGAGGAGCTCCTGGCCAACCTTAAGTCCTGCGGGTGCGAGAATGTAGGACTTAAGTCCGTCTGCGTAACAGATCAGCGCGATGTTAGCGCTTCTGTTGGGATCATACTCTATGGAAACAACCTTTGCGGGGATCCCGTCCTTGTTTCTCTTAAAGTCTATCACTCTGTATTTTCTGCGGCTTCCGCCTCCGTGATGTCTCACGGTTATCTTACCCTGATTGTTTCTTCCCGCGTTCTTCTTTATAGGGGAAAGAAGTGACTTCTCGGGAGTGCTTTTTGTGATCTCAGAAAAATCAGAGCCCGTCATGTTTCTTCTTGACGGTGTGTAGGGATTATACTTTTTTATGCCCATTTTTCTTTATCCTTTCGTCGTTATTATTAACGCCATAGTTTTGCACCGGGACTGCCCCAATGCTCATCAAAGGCCTGTGAATATCTCGATGTCCTTGCTGTCCTCTGTCAGCGTTACAATGGCCTTTTTCCTCTGTGCGGTCCTTCCGACCACGAGGCCGCGCCTCTTCTTCTTGCCATCGAGGTTCATTGTGTTGACTCTCTTGACCTTTACGCCGTCGAACATCTTCTCAACGGCTTCCTTGATCTGGGTCTTGTTAGCCTCTGTGTGTACGAGGAAAGTGTAAGTCTTGTCTCCCATTGCCTCCATACTCTTCTCGGTGACTACAGGCTTGAGGATAACATCATAGTACTGAACGTTTGCCATTATGCATACACCTCCTGTATTTTCTCTACAGCCGCCTTTGTTGCAACGACCGTATTGTACTTGAGGATGTCATATACGTTGATGGTGTTTACCTGAGCTGTGATGACATCCGGTATATTCCTGGCCGAAAGAACGACGTTCTTGTCGTTGGAATCAAGGATCACGATCGCCTTGTCGAGCTTCAGTGCATCAAGCACTGCCTGGAACTTCTTTGTCTTGATCTCGTCAAAGCTTATCTCGTCGAGCACGAGGAACTTCTCATCCTTAACTGCTGCGGAGAGAGCCGACTTGAGGGCGATCCTCTTTTCCTTCTTGTTCAGCCTGATCGTGTAATCTCTCGGCACGGGAGCGAAAACAACTCCGCCGCCCTTCCACTGGGGCGATCTGGTCGATCCCTGTCTTGCATGTCCCGTACCCTTCTGTCTCCAAGGCTTTCTTCCGCCTCCGGAAACCTCAGAGCGTGTCTTTGCCTTCTGTGTACCCTGGCGCTTGTTTGCAAGCTGCGCAACTACTGCCAGGTGCATGAGATGCTCATTGGGCTCAATGCCGAATATCGCATCGTTCAGCTCCATCTTTCCGACTTCGCCGCCTTCAATATTGTATACAGATACGTTTGCCATCTGTCTTGTCCTCCTTTCCCTGGTACGGTTCGATTATCTCTCGACCTTTACAGCCTCTTTGATCGTTACTAAGGACTTTTTAGGTCCGGGCACCGCACCCTTTACAAGGAGCAGATTCTGCTCAGCATCTACCTTAACTACCGTGAGGTTCTGTATGGTTATCTTCTTGCTACCCATGTGACCGGGCATTCCCTTGCCCTTGAACACCTTTGAAGGTGAAGAGCAGGCACCGTTTGAACCCTGATGACGATGGAACTTTGAACCGTGCTTCATGGGTCCTCTGTGCTGTCCCAGTCTCTTGATGGCACCCTGGAAGCCCTTACCCTTTGAGATGGCGGTTGCATCAACCTTGTCGCCTGCCTCAAAGATATCGGCCTTGATCTCCTGTGCCAGAGTGAACTCTTCTGCGTTCTCGAACTTGAACTCGCGAAGGAATCTCTTGCTGTCTACGCCGGCCTTCTTGAAGTGACCCTGCTGGGGCTTTGTAACGCCGTTCCTGTGAACGATCTCTCTTCCTTTGCTCTTGTCCTTGGAAACGATCCTGTCTTTCTTGTCGCCGAATCCGATCTGGACTGCGCTGTAACCGTCGTTCTCTTCGGTCTTGATCTGCGTAACATAGCAGGGACCGGCCTGAAGTACGGTAACGGGGATGAGCATACCCTCTTCGTTGAAGATCTGGGTCATGCCGACCTTTGTTGCTAAAATTGCTTTCTTCATAACCTTTCCTTTCTAAAAGCGGAACACCTCGGTGTTCATAATAGAGTTACTTATTTCATCTTTATGTCGATGTACACACCTGCGGGCATCTCCAGTCTTGAGAGTGCCTCAACAGTCTTGGGTGAGGGAGTGATGATGTCAATGAGCCTCTTGTGGGTTCTCTGCTCAAACTGCTCTCTCGAATCCTTGTACTTGTGTGTAGCACGCAGGATTGTTACTACCTCCCTTTTAGTGGGGAGCGGCACGGGACCGGAAACCTGTGAACCGTTCTTCTTAACGGTCTCGATGATCTTCTATGCGGATGCATCGATAAGCTGATGATCGTATGCCTTAAGTGTGATTCTCATTACCTGACTTGCCATAAAAAAAGTCGCCTCCTTTTCGCACTTTTGATTAAGTACGACAAGCGGTGACTGTACAACTCCTTCCCGCAAGTAGCCCGGACCGGGCCGAACAAGAAAACTCCTGTCACTTTAGCGCAGAGCGCATAAGTACCTTACGGTTGTTTCTACTGTTTACTGTAGACGATATTTCTGTACAGTGACTTGTCGCCAATTTACCATGACTTTCGCCATTTGACATTCGCTCCACGGAAAACCCGCATCGGCTTTCGCCTTTGCGGCAACCTCACGCTTCACAGCTATCATGTCACAACGTGCTACAGTATACACGAAATATACAATTAATGCAAGCGGTTTTTTTATTTTTTTCTTTTCGGATTTTTCTACTTATATATATAGTAGAAACTGGGACGGATCATACACTATGTTGATCCGTCCCTGAGTACTCAGCTACTGTTTTGCCGGTACCTCCGTAGTCCCGGTAAGGTTTCCATAAAGTTTTTCATAAGCCAGTACCTCCCTAATAATTATGATTGCACATGTTGATTATAGCACTTCCCTACAATGCACACAACGACATCAGCGTATCCGATCGATAGCGATGTATATTTGACGCGCGTCAAATAATGATATATAATCATCTACAAACAGGAGGACTGATTATGCTTGAAACAAAGGTGATAGTCGATAAAACCGATCTCACTTATCTGAAGTGGTCACACATACGATCATCCAGCGGAACAGCCGGTTCTTTTTTGAAATCCGAATCATCTCTTGATGGGAAGAAAAGATACTTTAAGCTGTCCAATTTTGATCCCGTAAACGGGGTCTTGGGGCATGAATGTGTAAATGAGATAATAGTTGACAGGCTGCTCACCGTTCTCGGAGTCGAACACATTCATTACGAACTGATCAATTCCATTATAGATGTCGATGGCCGGGAATACGAAACCTGGCTGTGCTGTTCCGAAGATTTCAAAAACAAAGGAGAAAGCAAGACAGCACTGGACAATTACTACATTGCCAATTCACTACCGGGTGAGAGCCATTATGATTTTTGCGTGAGAATGGGATGGAAAAGCTATGTGGACACCATGATCGCGGTAGATTATCTGATCCTTAACAGGGACAGACATGGTGCAAATATCGAAGTGTTGAGAAATGCGCGCGCTAAAGAACTCCGGCTTGCCCCGCTATTTGATCATGGCTTGTCTCTGATGTATTCCTGCTCAAACGAAAAGGAAATAATGGCCTATGACATCATGGAAGATAAACGTTGTCAAAACTTCATCGGTAGCACGTCCTGTTTTGAAAACCTTCGATTGATAGGAGATAAATCGGATAGACAAAGAGTCTTTCCGAACAGACTGAATAAATCAGACAGAGAGTTCATATTCTCTGAACTTGACCGCATTTTGCATGATTATTTTATTGATAAACTGTGGGATATGATATTTACAAGGTACAGGACTTATGAGGATTTTTGAGATTATCGACAATGACTTGCAGAGATCGGATAAGACGGTCGGTCACCTATTATACTTTGAAAAGGAGAGGAACTTCATCATTGAGCTAATCGACACTCTGGACGAATGGACCGCTCCGCTTCTGTTATCCGGCTTTGTAAAAAAGAAGATATATACTATTCCAAGGGATATCAGTTTCAAGTGGGTCTGTGAAAGGATCATTCCCAATGAAAGGCAGAATATCGGATCTATCCTGAACAACCACAAATTAAAGAATTACGATGAAATGAAATTCCTTGAGATATCACACGGAAAATGTGCACAGGATGACCTCATGGTAGAAGAAACGGATATACTGCCGGATTATATAAAGCTGCGAATGAAAAAAAATCTGACGGATGTATTTCCATCCGGCGAAGCCTCACTTATGTGTTTTTTTGCGGATGATTCAGTAAAAAGGGTCAATCTTTCTTTGTTTGATGATCCGGAAGTTGAGAAGGTGATAAATAATCCTGTTCTGTTATA
>JAFYEL010000128.1 GCA_017544285.1 Lachnospiraceae bacterium
AGTGCCGCACTACAGTGTCACGAACGCTCCCAGTGCACACAGGGCCACAACCGCGGCATGCACCCTGTAATGCATGAAAAATATGGCGATCATCTCTCTGGCAAAGGCATTGGGCCAGAAATACCACTTCGTTTTGCTGCCGACAAGCTGTGCATCAAGCCCTGCCTTTCCCGCCAGCATACCGCTCCTGAGCACATGGTAATTGGTGGTGACAACGGCAACCTTCGGATTTTCTTTTTTCTCATCCACTATCTTTTTTGAGAAAAGAAGGTTCTCCCTTGTATTCTTTGATTCCTTCTCGGGAAAGACTTCAAAGCTCTCCGCTCCATGGCTCAGCAGATAAAGCTCCATGGCGGAGCCTTCGCTTATGGGCTCATCCCCTCCCTTTCCTCCGGAGGGCACATAATATGCGGTCTTTTCAGCCTTCCATTCCTGTTCCCAGACAAAGCGTATAGCCCTGTCCACCCTGCCCTTGAGCAGGGGCCTGAGCTTTCCTTTTTTGCTGATGGAGCAGCCCAGGATTATGACAAAGTCCTTGTCGTAGTCGGGTTTTATCCTGAGCACCAGAAATCCCATGAGGCAGATGGCAAGAAGGGTGCACTCCGCATAGCACACAAGAAATCGAATAAACACAAGGAAGGGAGTCACCACTCCCGGCAGTCTGTTCAGGGGCAGCCAGAGAACGTTGATGACATTTAAGTAGATCGCGGACAATATCATGCCAAGGAAATTATGGAATCTGAAGCCTTCCTTCAGCAGCAGGGCCGCATTGCTTATGCAGAGAAAAAGACAGAGAAGGCACACCGGCACGAAAAGATCCCTGGAAAACTGCCAGAGGATACTGGCCATTGTCCAGAGAGCCGAAACGTCACCGTTCCTCTCCTTTACGACACTTATGATGATACTGCCGTCCACCAGGGCCAGCAGCAGGATGATAACACTTATGATGGCTATGTTCCTGTAGGCAAAGGGCATAGCCTTAAAGCTCTTGAACAAGAGGATCAGGAGCAGGATTATGGCTATTATGAGTATTATGCGCAGGGTCTGCATTATCTTATGCTCCGTGAAAGAAAATTACATTGCCATGGGATAGAAATCCACTCCCGGAAGGTTCACGCTCCGGCCCGCCCTGTCCTTCGTGGGGCAGAGCCAGATAACCCTTCCGCCGCCTGCGGTCATTCCCAGCACCGAATCCACGGTGTCATTTTTAACATGGGAAGAAATCACACAGCAGGTGGAATCCGCGGAATTGAACTCCACGGCGGCATGGTCCAGAAGCTGTGAGAAGGGATCTCTCTCCTTTGAAAGATCGATCCTTGCAAGCACTCTGGCAAGGAGACGCAGGTCTTCGTCGGTCTTGGTGCTGCGGCAGGCCGAAACCTCCCCGGTGATGCAGTCCCTGCCGTTGGTATACACCGCGGAACCGATACCGTCGGCAGCCAGCATGACGGACATGGTCATGGCAAGGCGTATGCCCTGCTCCAAAAGCTCGGTGTCAAAAAGTCCCTGGGGATCCTCAAGATTCAAAAAGATGCTGACATGACCGGACACCGTGGCGTCTCTCTGGTTCACCTTGAGGCTTCCGGTCTTTGCGGTAAGCTTCCAGTTGAGATTCTTCATGGGGTCGGTGGAAACGTAATCCCTGACTCCCCTGAAGGTGAAAGGATCCTCAAAAAGAAAGCTGCGGCGCTGTTCCTGACCCACCAGATGTTCAAAGGGAATGGTGAGCACCTCGGTGTTAAGAAGCGCGGGATATACATAGAGATTTGCGTTCTGCAAAACCTCTGTGTAATCCTTTTTACCCTCGAAAAGATTGGTGACGATAAGATCCGCGTCGGTGATCCTGTAATACCCTCTCTTTTTACACACAAACTCAATATGCCTGGTAACTCTTTCAAAGGGCCGCAGTGAAAAAACGTCGCTGACATACATCCTGTCGGATACGGCGGCATTTGGATAATCCGGCGCCAGAAGCCCCCTGTCGGTGTCAAACTTCAGCTGAAGAAAAAGCAGGGGCAGGCGTTTTCTGTTGGTAAGGACCTCACGCAGGAGGCAGCTCTCCCCCTCGCTGACATATTCCCGCTCAAAAGCGACCTCACACTCCAGGCCGTTCTTCCAGTTGTTCCTGAACATCCGGTTATATGCGAAAAACAATATCAGTATCGCAAGGGGAATAAGGATAATGATCATATTACCTGAAATCCTCGGTGGGTACGGGTACGGTTTCCAGTATCTCTTTTATAACTCTCTCACCGGCTCTTTTTTCGGTAAAACGATGGGGAAGGATAAGCCTGTGGGCAAGCACAGCAGGTGCAAGCTCCTTGATATCCTCGGGCACCACGTAGTCACGGCCCGAGACAAGGGCCAGAGTCCTGGCGCACTTCATAAGGGTGAGTGAACCTCTGGGGCTGACTCCGGAGGATACGTCGCTACGCACTCTTGTAGCCCTGATTATGTCCGTGATATACCCCGAAAGTTCGGCGGAAATGGACACGTTCTTTATGGCGTCCCTTATCCTCAGTATGCTGTCGGTGCTGATAACGGGAGTGAGGGTCTCGATTGGTTCCTGACTTTCGAAGCGCCTTAATATCTCTATCTCCTGATCCCTTTCCGGGAATCCCATGGACAGTCTCATCATGAATCTGTCCAGCTGTGCCTCGGGAAGAGGGAAGGTTCCGGCGGTCTCCACAGGGTTCTGGGTCGCAATGACGAAGAACACCTTTTCCATCTTCCTGGTGACGCCGTCAATGGTGACCTGTTTTTCTTCCATGCACTCCAGAAGTCCCGCCTGTGTACGGGGAGTGGCTCTGTTTATCTCGTCTCCCAGAAGGATGTTCGTGAATACGGGGCCGGGATTGAATGAAAACTCGCTGCCCGAAGGCACCCATACATTAAGACCGGTGATATCTCCCGGAAGAAGATCCGGGGTAAACTGGACCCTGGAAAAATCCGCCGTCACGGACCTGGCCACAGCCTTTGCGAGCATGGTCTTTCCGGTGCCCGGCACATCCTCCAGAAGCACATGTCCTCCGGCCACAAGCGCTATGAGCACTTTTTTGATAACATCATCCTTGCCCACGATGACCTTTGCAACGTTTTCAAGGACAGCCTCAAACTGAACCTGTTCTTCTTTTCCCATATTACCCCCTTAATCCTAAACGGAAGCCGACTGTGCGGCCAAAATACCGGATGCCGCGGCAAAGGTCAGATTGTATCCTCCGCAGATGCCGTCCACATCCAGAAGCTCCCCGGCAGCGTAAAGCCCCGGGATATCCTTTATCATCAGTTTATCTGTGAGGGCATCGCCCGTGATGCCTCCGCTGCACACCTGGCACTCGTCAAAGCCACCTGTGCGTATCACCTTCGTATCAAGCCCCTTTATCAGCCCCGCAAGCTTTCTGATATCGGTGTCGGATGCGCTGAGCGAGGGCTGAGCCACATCAAGGCCTGCCTTAAGTATTATAACCTTTGCAAGGGACAGGTTCAAAAATCCGGTGAAGGACTCGAGAAGGGTTCTGTGCTCTAAATCCTTAAACCTGGAATACAGCCTGTCAAACAGAGCGGCCTCTCCCTCACCGGGGAAAAGATCCGCTGATATTAAGACTTTTTTATTTTCATCGAGAGCCCTTGCGGCAGATGATGAAAGCTGGAAGGCTGCAATGCCGGAAACCGCATTCTTGAGGAACTGTATCTCTCCGCTATGTTTTCCGGCCTCTTCGTCATCAATATAAAGAGTGAGCTCTCCCTTTGCCCTTACTCCTGCGGCCAGAGGCAGCACGTCGTCTTCAAAGTACAGCCTGGTAAGTGCGGGAAGAGGCTTCCTTACGGGGATCGACAGCTTTTTGCAAAGCTTGTATCCGAAGCCGTCGGAACCGGTCTTCGGAACGGCCCTGCTTCCGCAGGCTAAGATACAACGGTCAAAGGTCTCTCTTTCCATGGAACCGTCCTCATATCCCAGGATCAGTTCAAAGCCCTTTTCAAGCACCTCAATGCCCGTGATCTTTACATTTGTCTCAACTCTCACACCTCGGGAGGAAAGCTCGAAGGCCAGGGCATCCCTGACGGAAACGGCCTGCTCGCTGTAGGGATAGAGATAACCGTTTATGCTGCGAAGGCAGATACCTGCCATCTCAAAAAATCCCGTTACATCGGACGGGGTGATGGTGCCAAGCACGTTTTCGGCTACCCCGAGGTCCCCGTGGTAATATTTCCCGATCCTTTTGATATCGAAGTCCTCATTGCCGAGATTGCAGCGTCCGTTCCCCGTCATAAGGAGCTTTTTCCCAAGGACGGAGTTCCTCTCGAAAAGGGTTATCTCATGCCCCTTTTCCGAGGCTGCAAGTGCTGCGCACATGCCCGATGCTCCGCCGCCCACAACTGCGATCCTCATCAGTCATCCCCCCAATACAGGCCGAGCCTTTCAAGTATCACCAGTATCCGATCACCCATGGGGAAGGCCTTTATCTCACGGCCGGAAATGGCTCTGAGCCGCAGGAGCAGCACGCAGTAGAGAATGGCGCCGGCCACCATGGAAATGATGACGGTCAGGGTGTTGGTCAGCATGTTGATGAATATTTTGTATATGATCCACACGAACAGTGCCATAATGGCGCTGCATACCGCGGGAACGCCGAAGGTCCTTGCCTTCTCCTGGCGGTAACGCAGGTATCTGCGTATGGCCATATGATTTAAAAGGCTCATGACTCCGGCGAAGCAGAAATTGGCAACTATGACCGAGTATATGCCAAGCTCGGTAAATTTCAGCAGGCTCAAAAGCACGCCCACGTGGAGCACCAGTGCTATGCAGGCGTTGCGTACGGGAATGTGCATCTTGTTGATACCCTGGAGTATACCGTTTGAAAGTGTGGAAACGGAATACAGGATAATGTTGATAAAGCCCAGGTGCATCATGGCTGCTGCCATCTCGTAGCCGTCCTTGAAAAGCATGGACATGATGGGCTTTGCCAGCACGCAGAGGCCTGCGGCACAGGGAAAGGCCACCATCATCATGAACCTCATTACCTGGGATATGCGGCGCCTTGCCGCCTTTGGATTCCCGGAGGCCATGCAGGATGTCAGGGTGGGTACCACCGAGGAGCTCATGGCGTTTGAAAGGGCAATGGGCACGTTCAGGAGAATCTTGTACTCTCCCGAGTAAACGCCCCAGATGTAGGACTTGGTATCCTCAAAGCCCTTCATTATCATGACCTTATTGAAGATTGAGTTGGATAAAAGCTCGCTGATGTTGTAAATAGCGGTGCTGAGTATGACGGGAAGTATGGTGAGAAGAAGCACCTTTATGATGGAACCGTAGCTTTCTCTTTCGCCCCCCACATCTTCATTTTTGGCACGAAGATACAGGGTACGCTTTATGAACAGAAGTGCCACTCCCAGGAAGGTAAGCCCCGCAAGGGCTCCCACTCCCGTTCCCAGGGAGCTGCCGGCAGCTCCGTAGGCGGCACCGAAGTTATCGTTGCGAAGCAGAGCCCCGACCCTGCGGCCGTAGTCCACCAGATATTTGGCGGCAAGTATACTGACAACGGCGTTGATTATCTGCTCGATGATCTGGGAAACCGCCGTGGGAACCATGGTACCGAGACCCTGGAAATAACCTCTGACAACTCCCATGAGAGCCACTATCAGAAGGGTGGGTGCAAAGACCCTGAGGGCTATGCCGGAGAGGGGCTCGCTCATTACCCGGCCGGCGAAAAAATCAGCCCCGAAAAACACCAGCAGGCATACCGCCAGGCCGGTGAAAAATGCAAAATTCAGAGCACCCTTGTAAAGCCTTGCCGCATCCTTGTGCCTGCCTGCGGCTACCCTGGCGCTCACCAGCTTTGACACCGCAAGGGGCAGGGAATAAGAGGATATCAGCAGCATGATGGTGTAGATCTGATAGGCCGCCGCGTAGTATCCGTTTCCCTTGGGACCGATGATGTTGGTCACGGGAATGCGGTACAGCATACCTATGATACGTGTGAGAATGCCGGCTATACCCAGAATACCGCCCTGAAGTATGAAGTTATTCTTTGAGGCGTTATTTGATCTCGACATTATCCCCGTAAGTGTCCTGAATTATGCAGATCCAGGTTTTGCCCTGATTGAAAATTATCTCATTGCCCTCGGCGTCATAGTAGCGCACCGCGCCCTGATCGCCGTCGTAGCGGATCCAGGCTCCGTCCACGGCCCTTCCGTTGGTGATGTAGGTCATCTTTCCGCCGGAGTGACAGTCAAAGCCCAGATACCCCTTGTCGTCCACCTGCTCCCAGGAGGAATACTGGAGAACTATGTTGTCGACGCTAAGCTGCTCTCCCGTAAGGTCGTCGATCTGTTTGTCGTCGTACTGGAAGCGATAATATTTCCTGGTGGAGGGATCGTACTCAAACCAGGGCTTGTTGATAAGGTAGCCCGGCGCGATCCTGGTGGCATCGTAACCGTCATCCCCCGAGAGGGTCACGGTCTCGTCGTCATGGGCAAAGGTGAACTTGCCCTTATAGTCATCTCTGTAGGTGGTGCGGTAGCCCAGCTTGCGGATGCCCTCGTCTATACCCTTTGCAGAGGCGTAGGCGTTGTGGGGAGCCACCCTGTCGCTGGTGCGGTAAAAGACAATGCCGCCAATGGAAGACAAGCCGCTTAAGTTGTCCACATAGTCCTTTTCAAGAAGGGAAACCGCATAGGCGGACTGGCCGTAGTGAGCGTAGATTGCGTCAAACTCCAGGGCATAGTAAACAAAGTAGTTTCTGCATGACCTGACGGAGCCTATCTTGTCAAGGTTCCTGTAGTCCTCGAAAATACCCATCATCCTGGTGAGGGAGCCCTCTACCACACTCTCGTATATGACGTCGGCAGAGCCCACGCCGCTCATGGGCTGGGCCTCTTTGATATTATTGAGCATGACGGCAACGGGCCGGTGGTCACCCACCTCTTCGTCTACCCACTTGCCTGTGAGATAGCTGCGGACCTTTCCGTCCTTCCGCTCTCTTTCCTTGCCGTAATCCGTGCGCCCCGCAGCGGCCTCCGTAACATTCTCGGAAACCGTGGCTGCGGCTCTCTCCTCGAAATCCGCGTAGGCGTTTATATCTTCAACCTCTTCTTCAACCTGCATGGCAGGCTCCGCACCCTGTGAGCAGCCTGTCATTGAAAACGAAAAAACCAGCGCCAGCAGCCCGGCTGCCATGGTAATCTTTCTCATGAATCCTGTCCTCTCGTGATCCCCAATCCTTCGAGGATGCTCTTCTGTTTCGAAAACATCAGTTCTTCCTCGTCTTTTTCCATGTGATCATAACCAATTAAGTGTAACATACTATGGGCGATTAGAAAAGCGATTTCTCTATATATTGTGTGCCCGTAGCTCTCAGCCTGGGAAAAAGCCCTATCTATTGATATGACTATATCTCCCAGCATAAGTTCCCCGGTGTCGGGGTCAAAGCAGTCCATAGCCTCCTCTCCCTCCAGCTCTTGAAAGCAGGCGGGAGTCTCAAATTCGTGAACCGGGAAGGAAAGCACGTCGGTGGCGCTGTCGATCCCCCTCTGCCCTTTGTTTATCTCTCTTATCCCCTCATCGTCGGTGATAAGCAGGTTCACCTGGACCTCGTAGGGACAGCCTTCGCTCTCCATTACGCCGCAGCCCACCTTTTCAAGCAGGGGCGCAAGCTCCGGCGTTCCCTCTTTATTAACCTCGTCCTCAACGAAGAAAGTCATAGTACAGCTTCTCCTTTATAAAGTGTTCCATGAGGGCCCTGATCTCACCCGGCCCTGCCTTGCATTTGTCAAAAAAGCCGGCCTCCGCCTTCTTTCGGAAGATGAAGGTTATGATCTTTTCATAGTCTATGTCCTTTGAGCCCTTTGACGCCAGATAACGGATGGAGCTGACTATGTCGTTTGCCAGCCTTGTGATCACCGTCTCTATATGGGCCGGGGATTCACCGGAAGGTCCGTTGTACTCCTCTATGAGCCTTACCGCAGCGGCAGGGAAGGCGTTCACTCCGGCTATGGCTCCGGAAGAGAGTGCATTCCCGTCCAGCACCCCGATCCTGTGATAGTATCCCAGGCACCTGCAAAGGCCGGGATCCAGATCCATGGCTGTGGCTATCCTGTGACAGAGCACCGCGGAGTGCAGGGCCACATAGTACTCCTCCTTATGGTTCTTCTTAAGCTCCATCAAAAGCTCGTACTCGGGGTCGTTTATCTTTTCGTATGTCGCGTCATCGCGCTTGAAACGAAGGTGCAAAAGCAGGTAGGCCGTGCCGAAGGATGAAAGGGTGCCAAGGCCGATGCCCAGACACAGGAGCAGAATGAAATCCTCTCTTCCTTCATATTCCGGAAATAAAAATAACGCCGCACACATCAAACATACAAGGATGTATACGACGATCCTTTTTGCCAGAGGCATGTATCTGCGGGGAAACGAAAAAAAGGCCAACAGAAAAGCCCCCGTAACGAGCAGGTACAAAACCTCCCCGGCGCCGCACATTGCTCCCCCGAAAACGGGCGAAAGTGCGGCACAAAAAGATACGAACCCCAAAAGGGCTGCATACCCCGCAGGCAGGGATGCCAAAAGAGAAAACCCCAGGGCCGGGGCTGCCACAGGCAACACGAAAACAGCTCCCTTTGCGGCCGCGCACAAAGCGCAGAGCAAAAGGCCGGAAGAAACAAGACCTGCGAAAAGGGCCTTAAGATTCTTTTTTTCCCTGTCTATCCCGGAGGCAAACAGGACCAGCAGGACCGACAGCATAGCTACAGCCACGATCCTGATAAGCAGGGCTGTGTTCATGATCTCTTGTTTTTCTTATTTCCCCTCTTTTTACCCGAGGAGAGATTCTTTTCGTAATCGTCGTAAGCCTTTACTATCTGCTGTACCAGGGGATGCCTTACCACGTCCCTGCTGGTGAGATTGCAAAAGGCTATGTCTTCAACCTTGGAGAGCACTGCGGCGGCCACGTCCAGTCCGGATTTCTGACCCTCGGGCAAATCCTTCTGGGTAAGGTCGCCGGTCACCACCACCTTTGACCCGAAGCCGATCCTGGTGAGGAACATCTTCATCTGGGCAGGGGTTGTATTCTGTGCTTCGTCAAGGATAATATATGCGTTGTCAAGAGTACGGCCCCTCATGTAGGCAAGAGGCGCCACCTCGATAAGTCCCTTCTCCATGTTTTTGAGAAAGGTATCCGCTCCCATTATCTGATACAGTGCGTCATAGAGCGGACGCAGATAGGGGTCTACCTTCTGCTGAAGGTCGCCGGGCAAAAATCCCAGCTTTTCACCGGCTTCGATGGCCGGCCTTGTCATGATGATCCTTGAGACCTCACCGCGCTTGAAGGCGGTTATCGCCATGGCCATGGCCAGGTAGGTCTTTCCGGTTCCCGCAGGACCGATGCCGAAGACGATCATCTTTTTCCTGATGGCGTCCACGTAATCCTTCTGTCCCGTGGTCTTGGGCTTTACGGGCTTGCCCATCACCGTGTGGCAGATCACCTCTTCGTCGACGCTGAGTATGTCGCTCTCCCTGTCCTCAATGGCGAAAGAAAGGGCGTAGTCCACGTTCTGACGGGTGATGTTGTTGCCCCTTTTCGAAAGCTCGATGAGCTGTTCGAAAACGCCGACTGCCCGTTCCACATTTTTGGGCGATCCCGCGATCTTCAGCTCGTCGCCCCTCAGGGCCACGCTGATATCCAGGGTCTTTTCTATAAGCTTTGCGTGTGAATCGAACTGCCCGAATACATTCTGGACATGCTTTTCGGGAAGCTCCATGGATTTTGTGATATCTTCCGTTTTCAGTTTAATATCTCCTTTATCAAAACAGGCTTTTCGGGCTGCACATCGGAAAATCCGTAGGCTGCCAGAAGTCTTTCCCTTGCCTCTTCAAGACGCTCCTTATCGGCGGCGTGGATATAGGCAAGAGGTTCTCCCTTTTCAACTCTGTCCGAGATCTTTTTCTCTATCATGAGGCCCACCGAAAGATCGATGTCATCCTCCTTTTTGGCTCTGCCGCCTCCCAGTACCAGTGAGCACATGCCCACTTCGTCGCACTTAAGTAAGCTCACATACCCGGACACAGGAGATGCCACAGGCTCTATAATGGGCGCCAGGGGCAGGAGGGATGTGTCCTCAACGGCCCTTACGTCTCCTCCCTGGGCTCTTACAAAATCCTTGAATTTCTCAAAGGCCCGGCCGCTTTCGATGGCCTCATCAAGGAGCTTCTTTGCCTCATCTTCGTTTGCGGCCTTTCCCGCAAGGGTGAGGATCAGGCTTCCCAGTGTGATGCAGAGCTCTCTGAGCTGTTCGCTTCCGCCGCCCTTCAATGTCTCGATGGCTTCCTTTACCTCAAGGGCGTTGCCCACTGCGCTGCCGAGGGGCTGGTTCATGTCGGAGATCACCGCCGCAACCTTTCTGCCGGCGTTGTTTCCCAGCCACCTCATGATGGTGGCAAGCTCGAGGGAATCCTTGTATTCCTTCATAAAGGCGCCGCTTCCGGTCTTTACGTCGAGAACGATGATGTCGGCTCCGGCCGCCAGCTTTTTGCTCATGATCGAGGAAGCAATGAGGGACATGTTTTCCACGGTTCCCGTCACATCCCTGAGGGCGTAAAGCTTTTTGTCCGCAGGGGCAAGTCTGAGGGTCTGTCCCATCAGGGCGATGCCGTTTTTCTCAAGAAGTTCCTTGAAAACTTCGGTCTCTATCTGGGTGTTGAAGCCTGGGATTGCCTCCAGCTTGTCTATGGTGCCTCCCGTGTGCCCCAGTCCTCTTCCGCTCATCTTTGCCATGCAGACTCCGCATGAGGATACCAGGGGAGCCAACATCAGACTGGTCTTGTCACCCACGCCTCCGGTGGAATGCTTGTCCACCTTTACCGCGTTTATTTCGGAGAGATCCATAACGTCTCCGGAATAGGTCATGGCCATGGTGAGATCAAGGGTCTCCCTGTTGTCCATTCCCCTGAAATAGATCGCCATCATCAGGGCCGAAACCTGGTAATCCGGGATCTCGCCGGCGGTATATTTCTCAATGAACCAGTATATCTCTTCCTTTGTGAGAGCTTCTCCGTTTCTCTTTTTTACTATGAGATCGTACATTCTCATAGACGTCCCCCCTTCCTTTGGGTCCCCGGTTATTTGTGATAGGGCTCGTTATTCATTATCCTGAAGCATCTGTATATCTGTTCGGCAAGGATCACTCTCATGAGCTGGTGAGGAAAGGTCATGGCAGAAAATGAAAGCCTGAGATCGGCCCTTTTCTTCACCTCGTCCGAAAGCCCCAAAGATCCGCCTATGATAAAGCAGATACGGCTTGCGCCGCGGTTCATGAGATCCTCCAGGTTCTTTGCAAACTCCACTGAGGAAAGACTCTTCCCTCCGATGTCGAGAACGATGACGCAGGAGCCCTGCTTCAGCTTTGAAAGAAGCCTTTCGCCCTCGATCTTAAGGATACGCTCTTCCTCTTTTGGCGAGGCTCCGTCGGGAGTCTCCTCGTCTTTGACCTCAATTACATTCAGATCGCAGTAACGCCCCAGGCGCTTTGAGTATTCCTCAAAGGCCCGGGTGTAAAACTGTTCTTTTATCTTACCGACGCAGAGGATGTCTATCTTCATTTGCCGGAAAGGAATTCGTCAATGCCCTTTGCGGCAGCCTTGCCGGCTCCCATTGCAAGGATAACCGTAGCTGCTCCGGTAACGGCATCTCCGCCTGCGTAAACCGCCTGCTTGGTGGTGGCTCCGTTCTCCTCGGAGGCAACGATGCAGCCGTATTTGTTGGTCTCGAGTCCCTCGGTGGTGGATGAGATCAGAGGGTTGGGCGAGGTTCCCAGTGACATGATCACAGTGTCGGCCTCTATCTCAAACTCGGATCCGGGGATCTCAACGGGCCGACGGCGTCCTGAGGCGTCGGGCTCTCCAAGCTCCATGCGGATGCATCTCATGCCCTTTACCCAGCCGTTCTCGTCCTCGAGAATCTCAACGGGATTGCAGAGGAGGTCAAAGATGACGCCCTCTTCCTTAGCGTGATGAACTTCCTCAACCCTGGCGGGAAGCTCCTCCTCGGAACGTCTGTATACGATGTGTACCTGTGCTCCCAGTCTGAGCGCGGTCCTTGCGGCATCCATGGCCACGTTTCCGCCGCCGACTACCGCAACCTTTTTGCCCCTCATGATGGGGGTGGAGGAATTCTCCTTGAAGGCCTTCATCAGGTTGTTTCTGGTGAGGTACTCGTTTGCGGAGAACACGCCCAGAGCCTGCTCTCCGGGGATGCCCATGAACTTGGGTAGTCCGGCGCCGGAGCCGATGAATACGGCCGAGAAGCCCTCTTCCTTCATGAGCTCGTCAACGGTGGTGGACTTTCCGATCACCACGTTGGTCTCTATCTTTACGCCCAGAGCCTTAACGTTCTCGATCTCTTTTTTAACAACGGCTTCCTTGGGAAGACGGAACTCGGGGATACCGTAAACCAGCACTCCGCCGGCCTCGTGAAGAGCCTCGAAAACGGTTACGTCATAGCCTGCTCTTGCCAGATCGCCGGCACAGGTAAGGCCTGCGGGGCCGGAACCGATGACTGCAACCTTCTTGCCCTTTTTATTGGGATTGGGAGTGGGACGGATACCCATCTCGCGTGCGGTGTCCGCAACATATCTCTCAAGCTTTCCGATGGAGATGGGCTCTCCCTTGATGCCTCTGATACACTTGCCCTCGCACTGGCTCTCCTGGGGACATACACGGCCGCAGACTGCGGGAAGTGCGGAGGACTCGCCTATGATCTTTGCGGCCTCCTCGATGTTGTCCTCCTTAACCTGTGCGATAAAGGCGGGGATGTTGATGGCTACGGGGCAGCCGGTGATGCACTTTGCATTCTGGCAGTTTATGCAGCGTGAAGCCTCTGCCATGGCTTCTTCCTTGTTGTAGCCCAGGCATACCTCGTCAAAATTATGGGCGCGGACCTGGGGATCCTGTTCCCGAACCGGAACCTTTTTCAAAACGTCTGTTTGCATTTCATTCTCCTTTTTCATGAAAATGTCGGGGATGACATTGTACATTCATCAGTTGCAGTTGCCGCATCCGCCGTGGTGGGTATCGCCTTCCTCGAGAGCCAGCATGGCCTTGCCCTCTGCGGTCCTGTACTGGGCCTGTCTTCTCATGGCCTGGTCGAAATCCACAAGATGTCCGTCAAACTCGGGGCCGTCAACGCAGGCGAACTTAACCTTGCCGTCAACGATGAGTCTGCATGCGCCGCACATACCGGTTCCATCCACCATTATGGGGTTCATGGAAACGATGGTGGGGATGCCCAGCTCCTTTGTAAGGAGACATACGAACTTCATCATGATCATGGGGCCTATGGCGATGCAGAGATCGTAATGCTTGCCCTCTCCGTTTACCAGGTCCTTGAGCACGTCAGTGCCCATTCCCTTTCTCACATAGGAGCCGTCGTCGGTGGTGACATAGAGATTGCCCGCAACGGCCTTCATCTCTTCCTCAAGGATGATAAGATCCTTGTTCTTTGCTCCGATGATAACGTCCGCATCAACGCCGTGCTCATGAAGCCACTTAACCTGGGGATATACGGGTGCGGTTCCCAGTCCGCCGGCGATGAAGACGATGTTCTTCTTTTTCAGTTCATCAATGGGAGTCTCGATCAGCTCCGAGGGTTTTCCAAGAGGGCCGGTGAAATCGTGGAAGCAGTCTCCTTCCTTCAGGGAGGACATGAGTTTTGTGGATGCTCCGATCTCCTGGACAACTATGGTAACGGTACCTTCCTTTACGTCATAGTCGCAGATGGTCAGGGGGATCCTCTCGGAATCCGCATCGGTCCGGACGATGACAAATTGTCCGGGCTCGCAGTGTTTTGCAACTCTCTCTGCCTTTACATCACAGAGAAAGATGTTTTCGGCAAGTCTCCTCGCCTTTACGATCTCATACATAGGTTCTCCTTTCGTGTTTAACGATTTATTTTTAATCTTATTTGCAGGCACTAAAAGGCCGAAATAGCAAAGGTTCCGTCATCCTTTCGCGAGGCTCTTCCCAAAAGCCCCACAGTGGTCTCCACTGTGTAGTAATCCCCCGTGGGTTTTAGTCCCTCGCCGGAATCAACATCCTCTTCGATGACGTAGTAGCTGAAGGCGCCCTCGGTGAGCATTCCGATGCATTTGTAGGAATACCTCTCGCCGTTTGCTCCGGTTCCCAGGGCATCCCTTATCCTGCCGGTGAGAGTCAGCGAGGCCTTCACATAGTTGACCGCATCCGCCTCGGAACACATGACGGTAAGGTTCAGGGTGTACTTTACGCTGGTGATGTTGCTGCGCCGCCCGCTCTTGTCATAGGCTACGAAACGGTAGGAATTCTCACCCTGCTTCATGAGGAAGGGCTGTTCGTAGACCTTGGAATTCTCATCGGGCATGGTGTCGTCGTCGGTGTAATAAACCGTGAGCTCCTCAGGATGCTCCACCCTGATATACTCGGCCTTCACATAGTTTCCGGCCTCCGGTGTCACCACCGGATCCTCGGGCAGGCTCATGTCCAGTTCAAAGATGCCGGATACGCTCTGGCTCTTAATCCCCTGGGGATTTATCAGCACCGCCCTGATGACGTTCTTGCCGTTTTCCAGCTCGATGGGTCCCGTGTACCTGGTGCTGTTTTCATCGGGTTCGCTGCCGTCCAGGGTGTAGTACATCTCTCCCGCCATTGAACTCACAAGCCCTACGGAAAGTTCTCCTTCGTAGCTTCCCTCCTCGGTGTCAAAGGAAGGGGGATCCGCCACATACATCACATAGGTCTCCCTGAGTGAGGGATCCTCGCAGCCCTCCAGAAGGGTGCCTATGGCCTGGTAGCTGCCCTCGCTCTCGTACATCCTTATGAGGGTATCATAGAGCCGGTCAGTGGGGTTCACCGCGATCTGAGCCAGCAAAAGCTCCTGGGCCGCGATACTGTCTCCCAGACGGTAGTAATCCTCCGCCAGAGCGCTGACTGCCTCGTCGTTGGAAGGGTCGGCATCCATGGCAGCGTTGTATTTTACCATGGCCTTTTCGTACTCTCCCTTTTCATCCAGGACACGGCCTTTTTTGATAAGGCCGTCCACATCCGGGGCGCCGTCAAAATGCTCAAATACAAAGATCAGCATCACAGCCAGCACAATGAGGAGCAGCGGCACTATCCACGACCTGCCCTCCTCCGGATCCGCATGCCTTTCGATCTTTCTTCCGGGCGCCTCGGGCTTTTTGGCCAGATCCTTGGTCTTTGCCTTGTTATAGCGCCGGCGCAGATCCATGGTGGTCTCAAGATCCAGAGTTCCGGTGAGGTTCTCAAAATCCTCCTCACTCATCTCCTCAAGATTTATGCCCTCAAGCATCTTTGCTATGGCGTCGTCAAGCTCCGTCTCTATCCTGGCATCAAAAGCAGGGACCATGGGAATGTCGTAACCGCAGTGCTCGCAGTATACATTGCCCTCTTTTATCGTTTTTTTACATTTAGGACAGATCTTCTCGTCCATGCTTATACCTAAAACAGACCGCTTATCCTTCCGGTCTCGTCAACATCTATACTGTACGCTGTGGGCGTGGCCGAAAGCCCCGGCATGGTCATTATGCTGCCGGTGAGGGCCACCACAAAACCGGCTCCGGCGCAGACATAGGCGTCTCTCACCGTAACCGTGAAATCCTCCGGCCTTCCCAGCTTCTTGGGATCGTCGGAAAGTGAATACTGGGTCTTCGCCATGCATATGGGAAGATTGCCGTAGCCCTGGGCCTCCAGCTGGTCGATGGCCGCCTTTGCATCGGCGGTGTAGGTGACTCCGTCGGCTCCGTAGATCTCCTTTGCGATGGTGGAGATCTTGTCCATTATGGGCAGATCCGCCTCGTAGAGAGGCCGGAAATCCGAGGGCTTTTCCTCTATGGTCTTGATGACCTTTTCAGCCAGCTCCCTGCCGCCTTCTCCGCCGTTTTCCCATACTCTGGAAAGGGCGAACTCGCAGCCGTGGTCCTCGCAGAATTCCTTTACGAAATCCGTCTCGGCCTTTGTATCCGTAATAAAGGAATTCAGGGCAACCACCACGGGAACACCGTATTTCTGGATATTGTCTATATGCTTCTCCAGATTCACGATACCCCGCTTCAGGGCCTGAAGATTTTCATGCTTAAGGTTTTCCTTTGCCACTCCGCCGTTGTACTTAAAGGCTCTCACGGTGGCTACCAAAACGGCCGCATCAGGCTTGAGATCTGCCTGACGACACTTGATGTCAAAGAATTTTTCCGCACCCAGATCCGCGCCGAAGCCTGCCTCGGTGATGACGTAATCCGCCAGCTTCAGGGCTGTCCTGGTGGCTCTCACGGAATTGCAGCCGTGGGCGATGTTCGCAAAGGGACCGCCGTGTACTATGGCGGGGGTGTGCTCTAATGTCTGTATAAAGTTGGGCCGCAGGGCGTCCTTTAAAAGGGCTGCCATGGCTCCAACAGCCTTGATATCCTTTGCGGTGACGGGCTTTCCGTCCATATCGTAGGCAACCACCATCCTGGCAAGCCTCTCCTTCAGATCTTTAAGATCCTTTGAAAGACAGAGCACAGCCATGACCTCACTGGCCACGGTTATAACAAAGTGGTCCTCTCTGACAAAGCCGTCGGTGACCCTTCCCAGTCCCACAACGATGTTTCTGAGGGCCCTGTCGTTAATGTCCAGGCACCTTTTCCAGATGATCTTTCTGGAGTCGATCCTGCACTCGTTTCCCTGATGTATATGGTTGTCCAAAAGAGCTGCGCAGAGATTGTTTGCGGCTGTTATGGCGTGGAAATCTCCGGTAAAGTGAAGGTTCAGATCCTCCATGGGAACCACCTGTGACATACCGCCGCCTGCGGCTCCGCCCTTGATACCGAAGCAGGGGCCGAGGGAGGGCTCCCTCAGGGCTATTATGGAGCTCTTTCCCAGAAGACCGAAGGCCTGTCCCAGACCCACGGTGGTAGTGGTCTTTCCCTCTCCCGCGGGGGTGGGGTTAATGGCGGTTACCAGTATGAGCTTTCCGTCCTTTTTATCCTCAAGGCTGCGTATGGCGTCCTCGGTGATCTTCGCCTTGTACTTTCCGTAGTACTCGATATCATCCTCACAAAGACCGATGGTCTTCACCACATCCTTTATGGGTAATAACTCGGCTTCCTGAGCAACCTCAATATCTGTTTTCATATCATTCTCCCTTAAAACTCTCCCTGCTCCAGCAGGCTTTCAAACTTCTCAACGCTCATGAGGACCCGGCGGGGCTTTGTGCCCTCTTCCTCTCCCACTATGCCTGCCTCGGCAAGCTGGTCCATTATCCTTGCGGCTCTGTTAAAGCCGATCTTTAGCTTCCTCTGAAGTCTGCCTATGGATGCCTTTTCGTCTGCGAGGATGAATCTTGCGGCCTCGACAAAGTACTCGTCTCTTCCGTCTCCTCCCGTCTCCTGGGCGGTCAGGCTGCCCTGGGGCGCATTGGCCGAAGCGGCCGCATTTTCCATATGGATCTTAACCTGTTCGTCGTAGGTGTCGCCGCTGCTCTGTTTTTTCCAGAAGTCCGCCACGTCTCCCACTTCCCTGTCGGAAACAAAGGCGCCCTGGAGTCTCTCGGGCCTGGTGTAGCCCTGGGGATAAAAGAGCATGTCTCCCTTTCCGAGAAGCTTCTCTGCGCCGCCCATATCCAGTATGGTACGGCTGTCCACCTGAGAGCCGACCGCAAAGGCGATCCTGCTTGGCATGTTGGCCTTGATAAGTCCGGTGATTACATCCACCGAAGGTCTCTGGGTGGCGATCACAAGGTGTATACCGCAGGCCCTTGCCTTCTGAAGCAGACGACAGATGGATTCCTCCACCTCCTTGCCGGCGGTCATCATCAGGTCCGCAAGCTCGTCCACTATGATGATGATCTTCTGCATGGGTTTTGCATTTGCACCAAGGGTGGTCTCTCCGGCGTTTACCTTGTCGTTGTAGCCCTCGAGATTCCTTACCCCCTCCTCGGCAAAGCACTCGTATCTGCGGTCCATCTCAACAACGCCCCAGTGAAGGGCCGCCGCTGCCTGCTTGGGATCCGTCACAACCGGTATCAAAAGATGGGGGATACCGTTATAAATCGAAAGCTCCACCACCTTGGGATCTATCATGATGAGCTTCAGGTCGTCGGGAGTGTATTTATAGAGCATGCTCATTATCATGGTGTTGACGCACACACTCTTTCCGGAACCGGTGGTACCGGCGATGAGCACATGGGGCATCTTTGTAATGTCCGTCACCACGGTCTCACCGGAAAGTCCCTTACCCACCGCAAAGGCTACGCCGCCCTTGAAGTTTTTGAACTGCCGGCTCTCCAGAAGCTCGTACATTGAAACCACTGTATTCTTTTCATTGGGCACCTCTATTCCCACGGCGGATTTTCCGGGGATGGGGGCCTCTATCCTGACGTCGGTCGCAGCCAGTGCCAGCTTAATATCGTCTGCCAGACCAAGGATGCGGCTCACCTTTACTCCACGCTCGGGGATCATCTCGTATCTGGTTACTGTGGGGCCTCTGCTGGCTCCCTTCATCTCAACCTTGATACCAAAGCTGTCAAGCACATCCCTGAGAGCTTCCTTCGTCCTTTCAAGCTCCGCGGAATCGTCTCTGGCCTGCTCTGCCTCGGGCTTTTTCAAAAGGTTGTCGGAAAGAGAAGGACACTTCCACTTGATCTTCGGGGCGGTCCTTCTGATCTCTTCGCCGCTCTTTGCCACGGGCTTTGAGAAGCTGACTCCCGATGATGAAGTCCTCTCACCTCCCGATGCAAATATCCCCGATGAGGGGATGGCAGCTGTTGCGGGCACCTGTGCGGGTGCCTTCGGCTCAGGCTCTTCGGGCTCGGTGTTCACGGTTATTTCAGCCTCGGGCGACTGTTCAAAGGTAACCGGGGTGCTTGCCATTCTCGGCATGGGCCTTACACTTACCTCTTCAACCGCGTTCTCCTGTGTAAAGCTGAAGGAATCGTAGTCGAACTCCTCCTCGCAGAGCTCCTCTTCGGTAAAGGGAGGCAGGATCTCAACGTCCTCCTCTTCCTCTTCGGCAAACTCTTCCTCAACGGGCTCTTCTATATCCTCTCCGTCATACTCCTCGGGGACTTCTTCGTCCACATCGTCGAAGTATTCTTCTTCGGGGATATCATTGTCCATTATGATCTCGCCCTCCGGAGGAGCCGGCACGAACTCCGCTTCTCCGGCTTCCGGGGCGGCGGCAGGGATCTCATCCTCGCCAACCGTAAGGTTCATGGGAACGCCCCTGACCTTGTTTTCGGAGCGGAGCTTTCGCTCCTCCTCCTTTTTCTTTTCGGCCTCCTGCTGGAGGGCCTCAAGTTCTTCCCTCTCCCTGCGGTTGTTCTCGCGGGCTATGCGGTTTCTCTCCCGCTTTTCCCTGCGGATCTCATCCCGCTCGAGGGTCTTGCGCTCGCTTTCTATGGACATCTTTTCGACGAAGGCGCTGATGCCCTCGACGATATCGAAAACGGATGCATCCGTAAGGAGCATCACGATGATAAGCAGGAAAAATATTGCGATGACCCAGGCTCCCACCGCTCCGGTGGTCTCATAGAGCAGTCCCGCAAGGATTCCTCCGAAGATACCGCCTCCGTTTGAGTTGGCACGGCTGAACAAAAATGCGTTGTCACCGCCGGCAAGCTGTTCCTTTACCACGGGAAGATGGGCGAGGATACAGCAATCGATAAAGATGAGCAGGCCGAAGACGCTCTTTTTGATGAAGCCCTCAAGATCCGCGTATAAAAACCAGAGTACTACCCAGACAGCCACTGCAATGGGGAAAACATAGGCCATGATGCCGAAGAGTCCGAACTGCACTCCGCGGATGGCTTCACCTGCTTTACCCAGCAGATGAACGTCCGAAAGGAAAAGCAAAATGCAGACGATGACGGCAATAAAGATGCAAGCCTCATCGCTTATTCCCTCGTCCGCAGTTTTCTTTGGCCCGGGAGAAGCGCTCCTCTTGGGGGCGCTGCTTTTAACCGGGGCCTTCCTTGTATTTCTCTTTGATGTTGTTCTACGCTTCTTAGCCGCCATCAAATCCTCTTAAATATCAAAATCAAAATCTTCGTCGTCGTCCACGTCGTAGTCAAAGTCCATCTCGTCACTCTTTACGGGAGCCGCTATGTGGATGGGATTCTCGATCATAGAGCCGTCGGAACCGTCGTTTATGGGTTCCGGTTCGGATTCGGATGCTGTACTTCTTCCCAGCACATCGTCCAGAGTGAGTACCTGTCCCTCGGGAAGTTCATCGCTTACGGGAGCAGCTTCCGGTGCAGGTGTGTATGCCACCTCAGGTTCCACTGCAGGTGTAGATGCATACTCAGGTTCCGCTGCGGTTTCGGGTGCTGCTGCCGGTGTAGGCTCAAATGCTGCCACGGTTTCAGGTGCTGATACCGGTGCAGGTTCAAACGCTGCCACAGGTTCCGGTTCAGGTATTGATACCGGTGCAGGTTCAAACGCTGCCACAGGCTCCGGCTCAGATACTGTCACAGGTGTAGGTTCGAATGTCGCGGTCGGTGTAGGTTCGAATGTTGTAGCCGGTGTGGGTTCGGGTGCAACCACAGGTTCAGGTGCAGCCACGGGTTCGGGTGCAACCACAGGTTCAGGTGCAGCCACAGGTTCGGGTGCAACCACAGGTTCAGGTGCAACTACAGGTGTAGGTGCCACAGCATCGGGTACCGCTACGGGATCCGGTATTATCACGGGATCGGGTACGGGGGCTATCTCCGGCTTCTTACGGGGCACGTGCTCTACCTCGGGCAGCTCCATCTGCATCATCACAGGGAAGCTGGA
>JAFYEL010000129.1 GCA_017544285.1 Lachnospiraceae bacterium
ATACCTGCCGGAGATCAAGAGCTACGTTGCCGAAAGAAATGCCTTCGGGGATTCCGGGGATTTCGTCCGGCTGGGGAAGTTTCCGAGGAAGGCCGGAATGATGGGCATCGCCTGGCATTTCATTAATGATTATATAGAGAGTATCTGATCAGGCGGGGAGGAATACCTTCCCGCATGTTTTTATGTGACATTCCTATGTTAAAATGTGTCTTAATTACTAATTTTATGTATCTTTTGTGAATAATCATTGACTTTAATGTGACAAGGCAATATTATGTTATTCAGGGGTCTCGGGAACCGGAATTCGGCATCAGGGATCGGATATGTGAGTTTGAGACCCGGTAACACGGTAGAATGCTGGTGGGCATTTTACTGACAGGCTTTGATGTGCAGGGCACATCAATATTATCTTCATATTTGAAGGAGGATTTATTATGGCAAAGAGATTATTGGCGGTTCTTCTTGCCGGTGTTATGACACTTTCACTGGCAGCATGCGGTGGTGCAGGTGGTGCAGCACCCGCTCAGGAAGCAGCTCCCGCAGCGGCAGCAGCTGATGCTGCAGCAGGCGCAGCAGGCGGAGACCTTTCCTCAAAGAAGGTCGGTGTATGTATTTATCAGTTCTCTGATAACTTCATGACACTTTTCCGTACAGAGCTGGAGTCATACCTTATTTCCCTCGGATTTGCGAAGGAAAACATCACCATCCAGGACGGTGCCAACGATCAGGGTACACAGTCAAACCAGATCGATGCATTTATTGCTGACGGCGTAGACGTACTCATCATCAATCCCGTTAACTCTTCATCTGCTGCAACCATCACAGATAAGGTTGTAGGCGCAGGCATCCCTCTTGTTTACATCAACCGTGAGCCTGATGCAGACGAGGAGAAGAGATGGGCAGACAACGACTGGAACGTTACTTATGTAGGCTGTGATGCCCGTCAGTCCGGAACAATGCAGGGTGAGATCATCGGCGACTTAGGTCTTGATGCTCTTGATTTCAACAAGAACGGCAAGGTTGACTACATCATGATCGAGGGTGACCCCGAGAACGTTGATGCTCAGTACAGGACAGAGTTCTCAGTTAAGGCTCTTACAGATGCAGGCTTTGAAGTAAACTGCCTTACCGATCAGGTTGGTAACTGGGACCAGGCTCAGGGACAGCAGCTTGTAGCAAATGCACTTTCACAGTACGGCAACGACATCGAAGTTGTATTCTGCAACAATGATGCCATGGCTCTCGGAGCTCTTCAGGCTATCGAGGCAGCAGGCCGCAAGGTTGGCACAGACATTTACCTTGTAGGTGTTGATGCTCTTACAGAGGTTGTTGAGGACGTTATCGCAGGATCCATTACCGGTACTGTATTCAACGATCATGTCAGCCAGTCACACAGCGCTGCTGATGCTGCTGCAAATTATCTCAAGGGCACAAAGAACGAGCACTATATCGGCTGCGACTATGTAAAGGTTACAACCGAGAATGCTCAGGCAATTCTTGATTCACTTAAATAAGATCAGGACTGTTTTGAGTTTACGGCAGGGGGATGAAATGATCATTTTGTCCCTTTGCCTTATGTGGCGGGCGTGGTTTTCCATACCCGCCTTGTTACAAAGGAGGCAGTATGGCAGAGTATTATCTTGAATTAAAAGGGGTATCAAAGTCCTTTCCCGGTGTAAAGGCGTTGGATAATGTTTCGCTCTCCGTGAGACCCGGAACGGTTCATGCGCTTATGGGAGAGAACGGTGCCGGTAAATCCACCCTCATGAAATGTCTTTTCGGTATCTATAAGATGGACGAGGGTGAGATTTTTATTGAAGGAAAAAAGGTTATCATAAACAACCCGGATGAAGCCATGAAGCTGGGAGTTGCCATGGTGCACCAGGAGCTGCAGCCCGTGCTTCCGAGAAGTGTGGCGGAGAATATGTATCTGGGGCGTTTCCCTACTAAGAAAATCGGACCTATACAGGTCATAGACCATAAAAAAATGAATGAAGACACTGTCTACTGGATGAAGGAAGTGGGAATGGACTTCAATCCCAAAACTCCGCTTTCCGAGCTTTCCATAGGACAGATGCAGACCATAGAGATAGCAAAGGCCGTATCCCATGATGCAAAGGTCATAATCTTTGACGAGCCCACTTCATCCCTTTCCGATAAGGAAGTGGAAGTGCTTTTTAAAGTAATGAACGGACTCCGCGATAAAGGCGTTGCCATGATCTATATCTCCCATAAGATGGACGAGATAAAGAGGATAGCGGATGATATCACCATCATGCGTGACGGGACCTACGTGGGAACCTGGCCGGCTGCGGAGCTTTCCACGGATGACATCATTACCAGGATGGTGGGCCGCGAGCTTACCAATATCTATCCGCCCCATCCCGATGTTCCGGGTGAGGTGGTCCTTGAATGCAAAAACATCACCTCCATCAACGAGCACTCCTTTAAAGACTGCTCCTTCAAGGTAAGGAAGGGGGAGATAGTAGGCTTTGGAGGACTGGTAGGAGCCCAGAGGACGGAGCTCATGGAGGCGATCTTCGGAATAAGGAATATCAAATCCGGAGAAATCTACGTGAACGGAAAGAAAGTAGATAACAAGAATCCGAGAAAGGCCATGAATGCAGGCCTGGGCCTCATCACTGAGGACCGCCGGGGCAACGGTATCCTGGGCTGTCTTTCCGTAAAGGATAACGTGGGAGTTTCCATTTATGATAAGAACCTTAAGATGGGCATGGTTCTGGATCATCCCAGTATCAATAAGATCGTTGATGCAAGCATTGAACAGCTGGCCATCAAGACTCCCAACATGAGTACACAGATAGGAAGTCTTTCCGGAGGAAACCAGCAGAAGGTCATCATTGCAAGATGGCTTGCCAATAATCCG
>JAFYEL010000130.1 GCA_017544285.1 Lachnospiraceae bacterium
ATACGTATAAAAAACGGTGATGACACAGAAGAAATGCGATTGGTCTTGGCTGGGATAGTGGGCGTCTCGCCCGCACAACCGGCCGGCGAAGCACGGCCAAGACGCATTTTTTCTGTCATACTGGTTATGTTTTAGAAGAAAATTCATGCAAAGTTGGTTATGTTTTAGAAGAGTTTTTTGACAGTGTTGGTTATGTTTTAGAAGAAAATTTATGCAAAGTTGGTTATGTTTTAGAAATTTTTTGTAACTTTGTATATGAAAACCAAAACTTTAAGAAAATGTTCGAAAGAGACCTGATTAATCAGCTTCGTGACTGGGGCAAAAAAGACAACCATAAACCTTTAGTGATCAGAGGCGCACGCCAAGTGGGAAAGAGCACGTTGGTGAGAGCGTTCGCGGAGGAATTTGACTTATATATTGAGGTGAACCTGGAACTCTCTGATGATGCGGATATATTTCAGAGAACTGACAATGTGAAAGATATATGGCAGTTTCTGTGTATGAGAAGCCATGTCGTTTCTGATCCGAAGAAACGGATGCTGCTCTTCATCGATGAGATTCAGGAAGAACCGCGTGCTGTGGCTCTTTTGAGATATTTCTATGAGTCGATGCCCTGGCTCTATGTCATCGCGGCGGGAAGCAGGCTGCAGAGCCTGCTGGAAAAACATGTGTCTTTTCCGGTGGGGAGGGTTGAGTACCTGAATCTACGTCCCTTCAGTTTTGTTGAATTTGTCAACGCCATGGAAGGCAAAAGCTGGGCGGATGTCCTTCGCAACCGGCAGGTCAGCTCTCTTATGCATGAAAGGCTCTTGAAGCTGTTCAATACCTATGCGCTCGTCGGGGGAATGCCCGAGGTGGTGGCGGAATACGCCAGATTCCATGATGTACAACGTGCGTCGCCTCTCTTCAATTCATTGCTGAAAGGATATAATGAGGATGTGGAACGCTATGCGAAGAATCAGGAGCAGGTCAGGGTTATAAGGCATATCCTCACCACGGCATGGCTCTCTGCAGCAGAGTGTGTGTCGTTTGCCCGATTCGGGGGAAGCAACTACAGCAGCACGCAGGTGCATGAGGCGATGGAATGTCTGGAAAAGGCTAATATCCTCTCGCTTGACTACCCGGTTACGTCAACCGACGCTCCCGCTATTCCTTCCCTCACAAGGTCCCCAAAACTGATTATGCTCGACAGTGGCATCACCAATTTTGTGGCAGGCATACAGCTGGATTATTTGCAAAACGCAGACTTGCTCGACACGTGGAGGGGTAGGGCGGCGGAGCAGATTGTGGCTCAAGAATTAAGAGTACTGCTCGACGCGGACTATAAAGAAAAGCAACATTACTGGGTGCGTGACAAAAAAGGAACTAAGGCAGAGATTGACTTTGTCCTGCAGTTCGGTGCGGGCATTGTGCCGGTGGAAGTGAAGGCGGGAACCAATTCACATCTGAAGTCATTACACAGTTTCGTGAATCTTTCCAGTAAATTTGTCACGGCAGTAAGATGCTGGAGCGGAGAGTTCTTTGTGCAGGATGCCAGGACCCCTGCCCCTGACTCCAAGCCTTATCGGCTGATTAATGTGCCGTTTTATTATGTGGGTCAGCTTATGCACATCCTCAAGGAAAATGCTTATGCCCTTTAAACATTATTTTATCCGTTTTTTGCACTTTGATGCCATTTTAGCTTTTTCATTCGGTACATAACAGAAAAATTTGTAAATTTGCAAGGCAATTCCTCTTTAACTCACCCTTTAACTTCCTCTTTAACTTCCCCTTTAACTTCCAATTCTACTCCCAATTCTACTCCCTCTTTAAAAAAAATGAAGCCTTACAAATTTGCACCTTATCTGAAGACAACCCTCTGGGGCGGCTATCAGATTGCCCCGTTCAAAGGTATATACACGGCTCAGCCCAATATCGGCGAGAGCTGGGAAATCAGCGGCGTGCCAGGCCATGAGAGTGTGGCCGTGGAGCGTGGACTGGTCGACGACGTGGACGTGGGGCTTACGCTTCCGCAGCTCATCGACAAATACAAGGGACTGCTCGTGGGTGAGAAAGTCTACAAGCGCTTCGGCGGAACCTTTCCGCTGCTCATCAAGTTCATCGACTCGCGTCAGGCCCTCTCCGTGCAGGTCCATCCCGACGACCGTCTGGCCAT
>JAFYEL010000131.1 GCA_017544285.1 Lachnospiraceae bacterium
GAGATTCTTTTATGTTTCACAATGCTGGCGCATTGTTCAACGTCACTGGCGCAAGGCCAGATGACAAGGTTTTGAGGGGCCGTGTCCTTGGGAGCCGGCGAATTCGGGCCTGCCTGGCAAGATCCGATACTTACGGAGACTTAACATCCGGGGGGAGAGCGTTTACGCTATGCGCGAACACCCCGGATGGTTAGTCGAAGTTAGTAGCTAGCTTGACGGATAGTCAGGTCCGCTGAGTCGGGACCGAGGATCCGGACCGAAAAACCGTAGGAGCAGGTCCCCTGCGTCAGGACCATGGTCCAGGTCCGAGATGGCCGTGTCATTGGATACATAAGATCCGGACTGAAAAACCGTAGGAGCAGGTCCATCTTACGTTCGTCGATCCAACGAAGGACTTGGTTAACATAAATTGACAACCCAATACACAAGAGATATAATATCTCCATGGCACTGAATGATAAGAACTACCACGAACAGATGAACATCGAGAACACCACCCGCATGCGTGAGATCGTATCCGAGCTCCCGGGCTTCTGCCGCCAGTTCTTCCGCGGAATAGAGGACCGTGCATCAGCAAGGACAAGGCTGGCCTACGCCTACGATCTGCGCGTTTTTTTCGAGTTTTTAAAGACCAATAACCCTTCTTTCAAGGGCAAGGAACTCAGGGACATCCGTCTGGACGTGCTGGAGCAGCTCGGTGCCTCGGATATTGAGGAATACATGGAGTACCTCACATACTACGAAAAAGACGGCAAGGAATACACAAACGATGAGAGGGGCAAGGCAAGGAAGCTCTCGGCTCTGCGCTCCCTCTACAAATACTTCCACTCCCACGAGCTCATCGAAAAGAACCCCGCCATGATCGTCAGGACCCCCAAGATCCACGAAAAAGAGATCATAAGGCTGGATTCGGATGAGGTCGCCATGCTTCTGGATAAGGCCGAGTCCGGGGAGGACATGACACCCAAGCAAAAGGCCTACCACGAAAAAACCAGGCTCAGGGACATGGCCCTGCTCACACTGCTGCTGGGAACCGGAATCCGTGTGTCCGAGTGCGTGGGATTGGATATAGACGATGTTGATTTCAAGAATAATGGAGTAAAGGTCCGCAGAAAGGGCGGAAACGAGACCGTTGTGTACTTCGGTACGGAGGTCGAGGATGCCCTTTTGGACTATATGAACGAGCGGGATTACATGCACCCCGCGAGCGGCCACGAAGAAGCCCTCTTCCTTTCCCTGCAGAACAGAAGGATCACGGTGAGGGCCGTGGAAAAACTGGTCAAGAAATACGCGAAGCTTGTGACAAGCGTTAAAAAGATCACGCCGCACAAGCTCCGTTCCACCTACGGTACCTCGCTTTACCGCGAGACCGGGGATATATATCTGGTTGCGGACGTCCTAGGTCATAAGGACGTCAATACCACCCGCCGCCATTACGCCGCCATGGAGGATGAGCGCAGACGCTCCGCCGCCAATGTGGTAAAGCTCCGGGACTAGCATTTCAAAACTATATCAGGGGTTTGATGAACTCCTCTGTCTTTGCGATGTATTCGTCGCACTTCTTCAAAGTCTGATGTTCCACCATTATCCTGATGAGAGGCTCTGTGCCGGATTTTCTGAGAAGAAGCCTGCCCACGCCCTCAAGCTCACTGTTTGTCTTTTCGATATACTCAAGCACTCCCGCATCCTGCATTATTGAATCTTTGTTCTCGGTGCGGATGTTTTTAAGCTTCTGGGGAAGTATGTTCAGACCGTTGGTAAGGTTTGAAAATACAGTCTTTTTCTCTACACAGATCTCGGACATTATGATGGCGGTAAGGATGCCGTCACCGGTATTCGAATACTTGTTGAAGATGATGTGACCGCTCTGCTCTCCGCCTACGGAATAATCGTGCTCGCGGATCTGGGCGGATACGTATTTGTCGCCGACGTCGGTGGTTACGGTCTTTATGCCCTTGTCCTTGAGAGCCAGGAAAAGTCCCAGGTTTGACATCACGGTGACTACGGCGGTGTCATCCACCAGCTGGCCTCTCTCCTTGAGGAAGTTGGATGCGATGTAGATGATGGCGTCGCCGTCCACGATATTTCCTCTCTCATCGACGCAGAGGCATCTGTCGGCGTCTCCGTCGAAGGCAAATCCCATGTCCAGTTCATGCTGGGTCACAAAGCTGCGGAAATTATCCATGTGTGTGGAACCGCAGTCCCTGTTGATGTTGGTGCCGTCGGGGCTGTTGCCCATCACGTAGGTGTCGGCTCCCAGGATGTCAAAAACGGTCTTGGCTACCGTGGATGCGGAGCCATTGGCACAGTCAAGGCCCACCTTGTAGCCCCTGAGTGAATGCTTGGGAATGGAACTTAGGTAGCTGATGTATTTGTTGCGGCCCAGAAGATAATCAGTACAGCGTCCGATCTCTTCGGAGGCGGCCTTTTCGATCTGAAGCTCACCGTCTATGTACTGCTCGGCCAGGGCCAGGACCTCTTCGTCCATTTTGTAGCCGTCCCTGTCTATGATCTTTATGCCGTTATCGTAGTAAGGATTGTGGCTGGCGGTGATCATGATGCCGAAGTCAAACTTCTCGGTCTTTGTAATGTGAGATACCGAGGGAGTGGTGGTCACGTGCATAAGGTAGGCGTCGCAGCCGGAGCTGGTAAGCCCTGCGGAAAGGGCGTACTCAAACATGTAGCTGGAGCGGCGGGTATCCTTGCCTATAACGCACTTTGCACTCCTGCCCTGTCTTTTTCCGAAGTACCAGCCGAGAAACTGGCCGATCTTTAATGCGTGCTCAACGCAAAGCCCCTCGTTGGCCCTGCCTCTGAAACCGTCGGTGCCGAAGTATTTCATTTCTGCCTCCCGTCAAAACGTGTAATGTAATCAATAAGCATTTCCGTGGTGCCCTCTACTCCGAGAAGCCCGGAATTAACGCACAGGTCGTAGGTGGCGGCTCTGCCCCACTTGCCCGTGGCGTAATAGTTGTAATAGGATGAGCGCTGCTTGTCCATCCTGATTATCCTCTCCTTCGCCTTTTCGGGAGTGATCTCAAAACGCTCGCAGACTCTTTTGATCCTGTCATCCATGTCGGCGCAGATAAAGAGGCGCACAAGGTTCTTACGCTCCGCCAGAGCGTAGTCGGCGCATCTTCCCACTATCACGCAGGGACCCTCGTCCGCCAGTGACTTGATGGCGTCGAACTGGGCGATGAAGACCTTGTGGGAAATGGGCATATCCACGAAGGACGCCGCATTGTAGCCGAAGGAATAGGTGTCCATTACCAGGTTGTAAAGAAAGCTGCTGGTGGGACGCTCGTCGTGATGTTCAAAAATCTCCTCGCAGAATCCGCTCTCCTTTGCGGCTCTTGCAAGCAGCTCCCTGTCGTAGCACTTTATGCCGAAATGCTCGGCGATGCGCTCGGCGATGACATGGCCTGCGGAACCGAACTGTCTTCCGACTGTGATGATGGTATTCATAGCACCCCTCCTTTACAGATCTTCCTTTGATATCTGTTTTCCGTCCTTCCAGATCCTTTCCAGATCGTAGAAGAGCCGGTTTTCACGGTCAAAAATGTGTATGATCACGTCTCCGAAATCCATGAGGATCCACGAGGATTCCCGGTGTCCCTCAACGGCCTTGCAGTTTTCGCCTGCCCTGCCAAGGGTTTCGTCAACGTTGTCGATAAGGGCCTGGACCTGGTTGGGTGAGCCTCCGCTGGCGATGACGAAATAGTCTGCCATCACCGAGACCTCACTGATATCGATGACGGTGATATCAATGCCTTTCTTGTCCTCCAGGGCCTGTACGGCCAGCTTTGCTTTTTCTCTTGATTCCATTTTACTCCTTTATTCAGGCCTTTTTGTAGTGATCTATGACCTCAAATATCTTTTCATCCAGCTCTTCGCCGGTTGACTTTACATACTCAAGGGTGTTCGTCAATATAAGGGAAATGCACGCCTTCAGGTCCTTAAAGGCAAGAGCCCTTACCTCGAAAAGCCCCGGGGGCTTAAATCTCCCGTTTTCGATGTAATCCGCGGTAAAGACTATCTCTTCCAGAAGGCTCATGCCAACTCTGCCCACGGTATGGTTTGCGATGGCATCAAGGATGCCGGGATCCTTTATGCCAAACTCATGCTTTGCGATCTGCGCTCCCAGCGCTCCGTGGAGCATGGAGGGGCACTGCCTGTCGAAGGGACGGATCGGGATCCCGTACTTTTCGGACTCCTTAAGCATCTCTTCGTCGGAAAGGCTCTTTGCCACATCGTGCAAAAGCCCCGCCAGATAAGCCCTGCGGCAGTCCTCGCCGTAACACATGGCCAGGCAGGCGGCGGTGTGGGCCACTCCGATGGTGTGCCGGAACCGCTTTTTCTTAAGCATCTTTTTTATCTTTTCTTCTGTCTTTTCAAGAAATTCGTTATCGTACATAAAGCTTATTTGCTTTTATTATCTCCAAAACCGGGCCGGGCACAAGCGAGGAAATATCCTCTCCCGATGCTGTCATGGCACGGATCTTCGTGGATGAGATATCCGCCTCGGGGCAGCTCAGGAACTTTATCCTTGCGCCGTATTTTTCGGAAAGAAGCTCTGCCCTCTCTCTCATGGGGTCGTCTGCGCCGTCCCTTGATGCCACCGTTAAGATGCATCTCTTGAGGATGGTCTCAAACTCCCTCCAGGTGTGGATGGAAAGCAGGGTGTCGGCTCCGATAATGTAGTAAAAATCGCAGAGGGCGTCATAGCGCTCCTCAAGCCCCCTGACGGTCTCGCAGGTGTAGGAATTGCCCCCTCTTTTTATCTCCATGTCATCGCAGATGAAGCGGTCGTCAGCTGTAGCTGCGGCCCTTACCATCTCAAGCCTTATCCCGGCCGGAGTGATCAGCTGCCCTGCCTTGAGATAAGAGATGCAGCTTGGCATCAGCAGTACCCTGGGAAGGGAAAACTCATCAGCGGCTGCCTGTGCGATATGAAGATGCCCGAGGTGTATGGGATCAAAGGTTCCGCCGAGGATCCCCAGGCGCATTATCCTCTCTTCGGCGGCAAAGCACTCCATCAAGGCAGTGGATACTTGGTGTTCTTGGGGTCAGGCTTGAAGAGGACGATCTTGCGCCCTATAACCTGGACCACCTGTGAATGGGTACGCTCTGCCAGGGTCTGTGCCAGTTCCCCGAGATCGGCCATGCAGTTTTTCAGAACCGAAAGCTTTATGAGCTCCCTGGCGGTGAGGGCATCCTCCACGGACTGCGTGAGCTCCGGAGTGATCTCCCCCTTGCCGATCTGAAAGATGGCGTCTATGTTCATTGCTTTTGATTTCAAAAATGCTCTCTGTTTGCTTGTCATATCATCCTCTGTTTTAATCCGAATCCGCCGGGAAACACAGCCCCGGGGTCATTTATGCCATCAATGCCTTGCGTATGGACAGCAGCCTTGAAGGCACAAGCGAGTAATTAACCACGCACATGTCAATGAACTGAGGCAGCACCTTTTCGTCGGATGCCAGCTCTCCGCAGATGCCGATGGGGGTCTCGCTCCGGAAAGCCTTTTCCGCTGCCATCTTTATCATGCTCATTACAGCCGGGTGGTGGTAATCACAGTACTCGGTCATCTCTTTATTGTCTCTGTCGACGCAGAGCGTGTACTGTGTAAGATCGTTGGTTCCTATGGAAAAGAAATCGCAGTTCTTTGCCAGCTGTTCGGTTATCATCACCGATGCGGGAGTCTCAAGCATGACTCCGAGCTTCACATTCTTGCAGGGTATGTCCGCGCTCTTTAAGGCAGCGCTGCACTCGTCTATGATGCGACGGGCATCAAGGAGCTCCTGGACCGAGCATACCATGGGAAGCATAAGGCAAAGGTTGCCGAATACCGCCGCTCTCTGGACTGCCCTGACCTGGGCCTTGAATATCTCGGGATACTTAAGGGAAAGCCTGATGCCCCGAAGCCCAAGCGGCGTGGATGGTCCGTAAAAAGGAAGATAGGAAACATCCCTGCCTGCGGAAAGATCCGCCGTCCTAACAACACATTCCCTCTTGCCCACAACTGAAGCAAGCTTTCTGTATTCCTCGAAGAGCTCGTCCTCGGTGGGAGGGTTCTCGCGGTTTATATAGGACCGCTCGGTGCGGTAAAGACCTACTCCCTCGGCACCGTTCTCGATGGCCTTTTCGGCCTCTTCGGGAGTGGACACGTTGGCAAAAAGATGGATGGGTACGCCATCCCTGGTAATGCACTGCTGACCCAGCAGGGCACGGAGTGCCTCGTCGTTGCGGCGGTCCTCATCCATGCGCTGCTTCATGTCGCTGACGGTTTTTTCATCGGGGGATATGTAAAGTGCCCTCCAGCCACCGTCAATGCAGGCGCTCTGGCCGTCCCACTCGTCCTTTATCTCGCAGCCTATGATCATGGGAATGCCCATGGCCTTTGCAAGTATGGCTGTGTGGGAGTTCCCGGAAGAGCTCTCGACCACCAGGCCCTTGAGTTTCTCCCGGTCGAGCTTTAAAAGCTCCGATGTGCTCATGGTGTCCGCAGCCACTATGCATTCGTCAAAGAGCATGGTGTGGCCTCCTGCGTATCCGTCCATACAGGACAGGAGCAGCTTTGAGATGTGCTTGATATCCGCACTCTTTGAGGAAAGATAGGAATCGCTCTGGCGGGCCAGGACCTCCTCTATGTACTTTCCGGCGCCGGTGACCGCTGCGGATGCGGAGCAGCCCTGATTCAGTATACGAGCCACTATGGCGCCGTCAAGCTGATGGTCCTCCAGTATCATGAGCTGCGTGGTGCGGCTCTCATCCTTGAGGATCTGTGCCGCCCGCTTTTTTGCGGTCTCGTACTTGGAAAGCTCGTCGTCTATGGGTGATGTGCCCTCCATGCGGAGAGCTGTTTTTCTGATTATCCTTATTGTGCCGAGGGCAACGCTTCCGAAGCCCTCCTTCCCCTGAAATATCTCCATTTCTTCTCCGTTCCGGATCCCTCTGTCGTGGATCTGTTATTTAAAGTACTCGAATTTGAGCCCATACATGCGGCAGGTATCCCCATCCTGTATCCCCAGGGCCTCAAGCTCCTCAAGGATCCCCGAATCCTTAAGGAAATTCTGGAAAAAGGCAAAGCCCTTTTCCGATTCAAGGTTTGTGTAACCCAGCATCTTTTCGATGCGGGGACCTTCGATGACATACTCGCCCTCTTCCTCGTCAAATACGACGGTATAGGGCAGAGCCAGAGCCTCGTCGGCCTCAAAGTACTCGCGCTCAAAGCGCAGCCTTTCCTTTGGCTGGGCGTCAAGCAAAGCCTTTGCGGCGTGCAAAAGCTCATCAACTCCCTCTCCCGTGACCGCGGAGATGGGATAAACCTTAACCCCGTTCTTTTCGAAGTGCTCCTTAAGCCTTGTAACGGAATCCTCCATGCCGCTGCCGGGATAGATGGCGTCTACCTTGTTGGCGGCAATGACCTGGGGCTTTTCAAGAAGCTTGGGGTCATACTTTTCAAGCTCTGCGTTGATGGCCTCGATATCCGCAACGGGATCGCGGCCTTCAACTCCCGCGGCGTCCACAATGTGGATCAGCACCCTGGTACGCTCAACGTGGCGTAAAAACTCGTGGCCCAGGCCAACTCCCTCGCCGGCTCCCTCGATGAGACCCGGGATATCGGCTATCACCATGCCTCCGTCGGAAAAATCCACTACCCCGAGGTTGGGTGAAAGGGTGGTAAAGTGATAGTTCGCGATCTTGGGGCGGGCATTGGTCACCCTGGAAAGCAGGGTGGATTTGCCCACGTTGGGATAGCCCACAAGGCCCACGTCCGCAATGACCATGAGCTCAAGCAGGATGTCAAGCTCTCTGGCGTCCTGACCGGGCTGTGCGTACTTGGGAGCCTGCATGCGTGAGGTGGCATAATGCTGGTTGCCGTTGCCGCCCCTGCCGCCGGGCAGAAGCACTATCCTTCTGTCCTCGCCGGACATGTCGGCTATGACCTTGCCGGTGTTAAACTCCCTGATAACCGTGCCCTCGGGCACCTTTATTATTATATCATTTCCGTCCCGTCCGTGGCAATTTTTCTTTCCGCCGTTTTCACCGTTTTCGGCACAGTATTTTTTCATGTTCCTGAAGTCCGAAAGGGTGTTGAGGCCCTCGTCTATCTCGACGATCACATCTCCGCCGCGGCCGCCGTCCCCGCCGTCGGGTCCGCCGTTGGGTACATATTTTTCTCTTCTGAAGGATACGTGTCCGTCTCCGCCTTTTCCGCTTCTGACAGTTATCCTGGCTCTGTCCTTAAATGACATTTTTTCACCTAAAAAGGGTCCGGGCATAGGCCCGAACCCCGTATGATTGATTACTGCTCTACAGGATAAACACTTGCGCGCTTTCTGTCCTTGCCGACTCTCTCGAATCTGAGAACGCCGTCAATAAGTGCGAAGAGTGTATCGTCACCGCCCCTGCCTACATTGTTGCCGGGATGGATCTTTGTGCCGCGCTGCCTGTATAAAATGTTGCCGGCCTTTACAAACTGGCCGTCAGCTCTCTTTGCGCCAAGTCTCTTTGCCTCGGAGTCTCTGCCGTTCTTTGTGGAACCTACTCCCTTTTTATGGGCAAAGAACTGAAGATTAAGCTTAAGCATCTCTGTCCTCCGTTTCTTTGATCTTGATTTGAATGTAATCGTTTCCGTATTCGTCGCGGGCGTCTTTAAGGCCCAGCATCAGGGCATCTATCAGGACCCGGCTCTTTTCGTTGCCGTTTCCCTTGAGCATGAAATAAATGCTGCCCTTCTTTTCATCCTGACTGCAGGTAAAATCGCAGCCGGTGAAGCTTTCTATGGAGTTGATGGTGTTTATCACCAGCATGGATACCGCCGCGCAGACTATATCGCTGCCGCTTTCGGCATATCCGGCGTGGCCTTTGCATTCAAAGCCTCTGACTCCACCTTCGTTTTTGAAAAAACATACGGAAATCATGTTATGCGTTTATCTTGTCGATGGTAACCTCAGTATAAAGCTGCCTGTGACCGTTCTTCTTGTGATAACCGCTCTTCCTCTTGTACTTGTAGACAATGACCTTCTTGGCCTTGCCCTGATCCATAACCGTTGCGGATACGGATGCTTTCGCTACGGCGTCGCCCACTGCAAGAGAATCTCCTCCGATGGCAAGGACACTGTCAAAAGTAACGGTATCTCCAACCTCGGCGTCAAGCTTCTCTACGCGGATCACGTCACCCTCGGAAACCTTGTACTGCTTTCCTCCTGTTGCGATAATGGCGTACATGCTTACACCTCCCTTTCGTCAATCTCGCTATCTGTGGTGCCGCTCTTCTTAAAAATGAGCGGACTTGCAACCTCGATATGCGGCATACTTCGAAAGGATATCACATTTCAAGGGTAAAAGTCAACATTATTCTACGGTAATTTTGTAAGTGAAGGTTTTGCCGTTGTTTTCTGCCTTTACGGTGGCCGTTCCGGCACTCACTCCCGTTACCATACCTTTCTCACTGATGGTGGCAACGCTCTTTTTGTCGATGCTCCACTTGGTGTCGGGAGCGCCCTTCTTAACCTTAAGCTTGATGTGCTTTCCGGCCTTTACCGTATTCTTTCCGGTGATCTGCTGGTCGCAGACGATGGCGGTAAGCTTGAATTTCTTTGTGCCGATCATGTAGCTGATCTTTGATTTTTTGGCTTCGAGAGCTTTGAGCTCACCGTCGGCCTTTACGCTGACCACGCTCTCCTTTGAGGACTTTACCTCTTTGACGGGAAGCCTGCTCTTTGACAAGGGAACCGCTGCGCTCTCGCCCTTGTTGATGTAGAGCTTCTTAGCGGTGACGGGGGCTATGACCTCTATCCTGTAGGTGGTGGTGTGGCCGCCGGAGGTGACCTTTACCTGGGTAACTCCCTCGTTCTTGCCTTTGAAGACTCCCTTTTTGGTACCCTTGACGATGGCGGGTGAGGAATTGCTGTACTCAACCTTGTAGGTCTTGTCTCCCTTGAGCTTTTCGGTGCCCTCGATATAGGCCTTTGCACCCTTTACGATGTAGTAGCGTCCGTCGATATAATCCGCGGAAATGGACAGGAGCTTCTGCTTTGCCTTTTCCTCTTTTTCCTTCTGCTTCTGCTCTTTTTTGCTGTCACCGCTGTCCGCGGGTGCAACGGGATCCTCCGAGGTGTGATCTTCCTTTACCTCTACGGAGTAAAGATCCTCGTTGAGGCCGTCCATGGAGAACCAGATGACCTTGCCGCCGGAGACCACGGGCTTGCAGTCCGTCACATAACCGGCTTTCTTGAATATGTCGGAAGCGGCCTCGCCCTTTCCGTTGATGTATACGTAGTTGATCTCACCGGTAGCCCTGCCGTTCTCCAGAACGTTCCAGTAGAGCATGAAGCTGTCGGCGGAAAGCTTCACAAGCTGCGGCGCCGATGCCTGAGTGGTGGACCCTGCTTTATACTTTGTGATCCAGTGGATTGAGGGAGCGGCACTTGAAAAATCGGCGGATCTGTCAACCGCTGCCACAAAGATGTTGCGGCCCTTGTACTCATTAGCTTCCTTCCAGGAGGAATCCTGAGCAACCGAGCTTCCCGCTGCCAGGTAGCTTGTGGATGAATAGTCAAGTCCGCCAAGGGCAACTCCGGATGCGTTTCCGATATTTCCCTCTATGGGGAGCACCAGATTGTACTTCCATGTGCCCTGTGTATAGTTTGAATTACCTGCCATGGTGCCGTACTTGCCCATGATTATTGCCCTGGGGTATGCATCGCCATGGTCCAGGGTAATGATGTTTTTCTGGTCATCAATTATTATGTACTGATCAAAGGAATGGCTCACATAGCTTGATTGTTCGTAGTTATATACTAAATAGGCCGAATCGGTGATCTTCATGTCTTTGGTGTCTATCTCAAAGGAAAGGCTTGCCTGATGGTTCTTTCCCTCTTCGTCGGAATACATCCTGTGGCAGGTCCGCACATAGAGATAATTTTCATAGGATGCGGCCCTGAGGGAGCCGGAAACAAAGGGCTCAACCGTATTTGCTCCCTTGAGTGAAACACTGCCCGCCTCCTTAAAGTCTGCGTCGTACTTTACCACCCTTATAACCTCTGCATCGTTGCTCTCGGACTCATTCTTCTTTCCGAAAAATGCGTAGAAATAACCGTCCGAATCCTGATGCATGCCGCCGAAGGAAGAAAAGCCCTCAGGCAGGCTTAAGGATTTCGAAGATCCGTCAACGTAAGAAAGGGAGGAATTGAGCTTCTTTACGGTGATGCCTGTATTTCCGCCCACGATCTTTATAAAGCCGTCCTTCACGGGGAAGAGGTATGAGGTCACGGGCTTTGCCCAGCGCACGTAGTTCTGGGCATTGAGGTTGCCTCCCATCTCGTAGGCCGTGGTATAGTCGCCGTCCGCATTCTCTTCGCCGGAGGCTGTGACATCCTCTTCCCTCACAGCTTCCTCTTCGGGGATAACCTCGGGATCCTCGGTAAACATGTCGATGACCTCGGACACGGCGTCAGCCGCCTGAAGGAAGGGATCCTCCTCCGCAAGGGATGCTGCGTAGCCCGGTGTGGTGAGCACCATCGAAAGGCACAGGGCCAGGCATATGGATTTTTTAATGGTTCTTAATTTCATGATAATTCCTCTTCTAAAGCAGTTCTGCCACCGGCGGAGCCACCCTCTTTCTAGTTAGTTCCGCAAGGTAAAGTGGAGTGATATCCACAAATTCGCAGGTGACCGCATCCTTTGTGCAAAGCTTCTCAAGTTCCTCTTCAAGCTGCTTAAGCAGTGATGCGTCCTCTTTTTTGTAGTTGATGAAATCTATCAGGATGATCCCCGAAAGATTCCGAAGCCTGATCTGTCTTAAAGCCTCACGGGCAGCCTCAAGATTTATGGAGTGGAGGTTTTCGCTCCTGCCCAGCCTTCTGTCACACTTGCCGGTGTTTACGTCGATGACGCACAAAGCCTCGGTGCGGTCTATGACCAGATATCCGCCGCTTTTAAGCCACACCCTCTTGGAAAGAAGCTCCTCCACCTTTTCCCTGATCGAAAAAAGGGCGGTCAGGGGAAAGCCGTCGTCGGTGTAATGCCTGATGTTATAAGCGTCCCCTTCGGGATCAAGCTCACCTCTCAGCAGATCATAAATATCCAATCTATCAGTTATTATATCACTAATATCCTCTTTTGGTATAGTCCTAATTTTCTTTATGTAAACCGGAGCCTCTGCCTTCAGAAGACTGTACAGAGAACGGGTCTTTGCCTTATTTTCAAGCTCTTCCGAATCCTGTCCCAGCTTCATGGTGCACACCGCCAGCTTACTGCCCTTTGCCTCGGACTTTATCCTCACGGGAATAAGCTCTCCGGTCTTCGGAAGGGTATGGTCTTTACAGTCCCCGGAATTCAGAAAGCACTTCACCTCAGGCTGCACCCTGACAAAGCAGGCATCCAGGTTCTTTATCCTATCCTCCACCCTGGCCACATAAACATTCCCCGGGGTCACGGGGCTTTGTGAGACCACGTCAAAATAACAGAGGCTGTTGTCCTCTATGCCGCAGACCACCGTCCGCTTTTTGAATCCGGTGATGACGATCTTCACTAGAATACCTCTCCCGCCGAAAGCAGGCTTTTACCGTCGCAGTCGTACTGTTCCAGCCTCAGGGTGTCGTAGGAGAAGGGATAAAGCTCTGCCCCGGCCTGGGCAAACACTGCCAAAAGGACCTGTTCGGGCCTTATGTTTAAGGCGGAGCCCGCCCTTAGCTTCATGAATATCACCCTGCCCTCGCAGCGAAGCTCAAGAATGCCCTCTTTTATATCTACGGTCTTCATACCCTTTTTTGTGCGCTTTTCGATAAGGACCTCTTCCTTTTGGGAAAGAGCCTTGCAGGCATCTTCCAGCCAGGAGACATCCGGGTATTTTTCTTCGGAGAGGGTCAGCTCGTAGTCTGCCCTGTCCACCGAAGCCATGCCGTTGGGGGCATTTTCCGGGAGCCTTACTATATCGGTGACAAAGAAGCCCTCGACATTTTCCCGGTTAAGGGCGTCCACCATATCCTTTGAACTCGTGACGCTCTCCATCACCAGATCGGCGTACTCTCCCTTACTGGAGATCCCAACTCCAAGGGGATTTGCAAAGGAAAGGATCTGATGAGGATGGAAGCCCTCGCTGTAGGCCACGTCCAGCCCCGCCCTGCGGATCAGCTTCTGGAAGTAACGCATCACATCCAGATGTCCTATGAATTTCATGGCCCCGTACTTTTCGAAACGGAGGCGCACCTTTACTCTATCGCTCATGACATACCCCCACTCCGAAGGAGGCGGCTCCGCAGCCGGAACAGCCTGCCCTGCAGTTTTTCGTAACCTTTCCCGCCATGGCGTTTTCCCACTCACGGCGCAGAAAGTTCTTTGTAACTCCGATATCTATGAAATCCCAGGGAAAAATTTCATCCGCGCTTCTTTCCCTGGTGGTGTAAAAATCTCCGGAAATGCCGCACTCCTCAAAGGCGGCCACCCATTTTTCGTAGTCAAAGCACTCGCTCCAGGAATCGAAAAGGCAGCCCTTTTTATAGGCGGTGAGCAGGACCTTGTCAAGCCGCCTGTCACCCCTTGCAAAGATTCCCTCAAGCTCCGACAGATCGGTCTCGTGGTGGATATAGCGCAGAGACTTTCTGTTGAGCATGGAATCAAACTCCGCCTTTACCACAGATGCCTTCTCGGCGAACTCGCTGTGGGTGCCCATTACCGCCCACTGAAAGGGGGTGAAGGGCTTGGGGATGAAGAATGAAGAGCTGGCGGTTATCTGGACCTTGCCCTGCCTCTTTTCCTTGGGGACGGTGTCGTAATAAAGCTCTGCTATCTCCTCGGAAAGGTGGGCTATATCCTTTATGTCCTCTTCTGTTTCGGTGGGAAGCCCCAGCATGAAGTAGAGCTTTACCTTGTTCCAGCCGCCCTCGAAGGCCAGCTTTGAACCCGCCAGTATGTCGTCCTTTGTAAGGCCTTTGTTGATAACATTGCGCATCCGCTGTGAGCCCGCCTCGGGAGCAAAGGTAAGGGAGGACTTTTTCACGTCCTGGACCTTGCTCATTACATCCAGAGAGAAGGCGTCGATACGCAGTGAGGGCAGGGATATGTTTATCTTTTTCTCGGAGCATACCTCCACCAGGTAGGTCACCAGTTCCTCGAGCTGCGAATAATCCGAAGAAGAAAGGGAGGAAAGGGATATCTCCTCGTGGCCGGTGCTCTCCAGCATCTTTACCGCGGTTTTTTTAAGCTCCTCCACATTCTTTTCCCGCACCGGACGGTAGAGCATTCCCGCCTGGCAGAAACGGCAGCCGCGGATGCAGCCCCTCTGTATCTCAAGCACTACCCTGTCCTGGGTGGCCTTGATAAAGGGAACCACCGGCTTTTCGGGGTAGACCGCATTTGTCAGATCCTTTACCAGCTCCTTTTTGATCACCCGGGGGATGTCATCCCCGATGGGTGAAAAATCCTCTATGGTCATATCGTCTTTATAGGTGACCCTGTAAAGGGAGGGCACGTACATGCCCGGGATCTTTGCGGCTCTTCTCAAAAACTCCGCCCTTGGCACTCCAAAGTCGCGGCATTCCTTATAAAGGTCAAGAAGGGCGTCGTAGGCGGTCTCGCCCTCGCCTATGTAGAATATGTCGAAAAATGAGGCGATGGGCTCGGGATTATAGGTGCAGGGGCCGCCGCCGATGACTATAGGAAAGCTGTAATCCTTCCTGTCCTCGGCCATCATGGGAATACCGGAAAGATCCAGTATCTGAAGGATGTTGGTGTAGCACATCTCGTACTGGAGGGTTATCCCCAGAAAATCAAAGTCCTTTACCGGGTCCTGGGACTCAAGCGCAAAAAGAGGGATATGCCTATCCCTCATAATGCTGTGCAGATCCGTCCACGGCGAATAAACACGTTCACACCAGGTATCCTCCCGGCGATTGAACATGTGATACAGTATCTGTATGCCAAGGTGTGACATCCCGATCTCGTAGATGTCGGGAAAGCACATGGCGAATCTAATGGCTATATTGTTTTTGTCCTTCATGACGGCATTCACCTCGCCGCCAATGTATCTGGCGGGCTGCTCTATGGAGAGCAGGGTGGCGTCATCAAGCGCAAGCTTTCTTTCCATATGTGTCAGCCGGCGATAAGCCTTGCCACATATACTCCGGAAGCCGAGGCATGGGACAGGGAGTGGGTAACTCCGCTTCCGTCGCCTATGACGAAAAGTCCGGGATATCTGGTCTCAAGCCTTTCGGACAGCTTTACCTCCATGTTGTAGAATTTAACCTCCACTCCGTAGAGCAGGGTGTCGTCGTTTGCGGTGCCTGGAGCGATCTTGTCAAGGGCGTGAACCATCTCGATGATACCGTCAAGTATCCTCTTTGGAAGTACAAGGGAAAGGTCACCGGGGGTTGCGGCCAGGGTGGGCCTTACGGTGCTCTCACGCAGACGCTTTTCGTTGGTGCGCCTTCCTCTTTCCAGGTCTCCGAAGCGCTGTACTATGACTCCGCCTCCCAGCATGTTTGACAGCCTGGCAATACTCTCGCCGTAGCCGTTGGAGTCCTTAAAGGGCTCGGAGAAATGCTTGGCCACAAGCAGGGCGAAGTTTGTGTTGTCCGTTTTTTGAGCGGGATCCTCAAAGCTGTGGCCGTTCACCGTTACGATGCCGTTGGTGTTTTCGTTTACCACGATGCCGTTGGGGTTCATGCAGAAGGTCCTGACCCTGTCCTCGAATTTTGAGGTGCGGTATACGATCTTGCTCTCGTAGAGCTCATCGGTCAGGTGTGAAAAGATCACGGCGGGGAGCTCAACCCTCACGCCTATGTCCACTCTGTTGGAGCTGGTGTCGATCTCAAGCTCCTCGCAGATCCTCTGCATCCACTTGCTGCCGCTGCGGCCCACGGACACGATGCACCTGTCCGCATCCATGCTGTCGGAGCCGAAGTTGACCCTGTAGGTGCCGTCTTCGTTTACGGCTATGGAATCCACTGGAGTCCTGAACCTGAAGTCCACCTTGTCCTTGAGCTTCTCAAAGATCTTGCCCAGGACTATGTAGTTTATGTCGGTTCCCAGATGCCTTACGGAGGCATCCAGCAGTGAAAGCCCGTTCTGCATGCAGAGCTTTTTGAAGCTGCTGCCCGCGGTGGAATACATCTTCGTGCCCTCTCCACCGTTCTCTAAGTTGATGCCGTCCACATAGCGCATGAGCTCGATGGCTTTTTCCTTGCCTATGTACTCAAAGAGGGTTCCGCCGAAGTCGTTTGTGATATTGTACTTGCCGTCGGAAAAGGCCCCCGCCCCTCCGAAGCCGCTCATAATGGCGCAGACGGGGCATTTTATACAGCTCTTTACCTTGTCTCCGTCAATGGGACACTTTCTTTTCTCAAGGCTGTTGCCGGCCTCGAAAACGGTTATCTTAAGGTTTGGATCAAGCTTCACCAGCTCGTATGCCGCAAAAATGCCTCCGGGGCCCGCCCCGATGATAACAACATCCGCTTTGCTCATAGTTTTTACCCCCAATTATCAAAACCGATATCTTCTCTCAAAGTGAAAGACATCACTTAGTTTATAATACCATATCCTGCTTTTACGGGCAAAGTATCTCCTACTGCCCGATGACATTCACGCTGACGCTGCACTCATTTCCCCAGTTGTCGATTATCTTTACGTTGGTAGAACCGGGGCTCTTGGGAATGATCACAAAATCATCCCTGCGGATCTCGCATATGCTCTCATCCTCCACTTCAAAGCCTATGCCACGGCGGCTCAGTGCCTCCCCGTTCAGCTCCCCTATCTCCCGTGGCGTCACGAAGAGAGGCCTGATAGCAACAGCGTATATTCCTTTCATGGACACGTCGTAGACATCCTTTGCCATGATCATGGAATAACCGGATCGCTGCTCCGTATCATCGGTGGAAGTTGCCGCATTATCCTTATCCTCGGTGGGAACGTCTCTTCTTCTCACCTTTTTCATTTTTCTGCGTATATTGTCCCAGCCGTCCTGATTCCGGTCAGTCTCCTCGGTGAAATAGATGTCGTAGGGCGCGATCCTGGCAGCCCAGACTCCCCACTCCTTCGATTCCGTTCCGGAGTATCCATATCCCAGGAATTTCTTCGTATCGTCCATGACGTGGCCATAGCCGTCACCGGAAAGTCCGCAGTTGTGGCAGCCGCAGATGACGTCGGCGTTGAGCTCACTGACCCTGTTGAACAAGAGTCCGTCCTCGGATTCAAAATATACCAGACAGCTGTCCTCCTTGAAACGCCGGTTTGTGCAAAGGGCTATGAACCGCCCCGTATCCTCGTGGTATACCACGTCGGCGGAATCGCAGTCGGCGTACACGTACCCGGAATCTTCCGGAGTGTCCGTCCTGTTGATGGCGCAGCCCCTGTGGGTAAGATCCGCCGGCCAGTTTTCGTCTCCAAGACTTACCGTCCATACCTGGGTGGTCCTTATGCGTATGTAATCCGCGGTGTAGGAATCCACTGTGGCATAGACATAGAGCACATCGTCAACCACCACGAAGGCGGGCTCTCCCACTCCCCAGCCGGCGCTGACTCCGTCATAGTAGAGCACGGGCACGGGACTGTTGCCCCAGCCGTCCCCCGACCATTTTTCGTAAGGCCCCGCAGGCTCTTTGGACCTTGCCAGGAACACGCTGTTGCAAAGGCCCTTGTTGGTCTCGTTGACAGTGGAGGTATATCCCATGTAATAATATCCGTCGTAGTAGAAAACATCGGGATCGCAGACCGAAAGGGTATCCATGGACCCCGGCGAAGGACGCAGAGCCAGAACCTCCTTTGACCAGGTCCTGCCGTAGTTCTTTGAATACTTGTAGCTTATGTGGTCATATTCGTTTGTGCTGTCACCCGGAGAAGAAAGCCAAACATGGATGATCCCCGCATCATGGTCGTAGATCATGGAGGGTCCGTATCTGTAATCGTGATCCTGTCCCCTTGCCGGATTGAACATGTCGTATCCGCTGTTGCGAAGGGTCAGGTAGATATGGTTTCCGGAAGGCTCATCTTTCACAGCCTCATCTACGGTGCTTTCGGTCTTCTTTTCCGGCTTTGAGGATTGTACAGGCCTTACTTCCCCACCGTCGGAACAGCCCGAAAGTGCGCATAGCAAAAGAGAGCATACCAGAATAAACGCTATTAGATCATTATGCCGAGCAAAGCTGCCGCGCATATAAATACCCCTTTAAAATACCCTAAAAACATACCCTAAAAACATACCCTGAAAATATATTTTAACATAAGAATCGCGTTTCAGACAATGACAACTGCCAGAAACAGCAGGGCGCATCCCACAAGCTCCCTTACGGTAAGCATCTGATGAAGCACGACAAAGCCCGTAAGTACGGAAAATACCGCCTCCAGGCTCATGATGAGGGAAGCCACCGCAGGCTCAACATTTTTCTGCGCCACTATCTGAAGGGTGTAGGCCACCGCTCCCGACAATACCCCCGCGTAGAGTATGCTGCCACCTGCCTCGCGGAAGGCCGAAGCCGGTGTATGCTCGGTGAGCATTCCGAAGAAAGTTATGATGGCTACCACGGCAAACTGGATATTCGCCAGGATCACCGGATTTGTAAGCCTGACCGAAAAATGATCAACGCTCATTATCTGGAAGGCGAAAATGAAGGCGCAGAGGATCACCAGAAGATCCGAAGAGGCTATGGAAAAACCTTCCTTAACGCTGATCAGATAAAGCCCCACAACTCCAAGGACAACCGAAATCCAGAGCTTTTTGGGCTGAGTCCTGCCGATGATGAGGGAAAACACGGGAACCAGCACCACATAGAGGGCCGTGATAAAGCCCGCCTTACCCGCAGGGGTATACTTGATCCCCGCCTGCTGGGCCACGCTTGCAAGCGCAAGAAAAAGGCCGCATGTCGCTCCCCCCAACAGGTAGCTGCGGATGCTTCCTTTTTTTTCGCCCTCTTTTGGTTTGTAATGCTTGGATGAAATAAGCGAGACAGGTATCAGCACGGTGGCTGATATGATGTACCTGGAAAAAACATAGGTCCAGGGTCCTATATAGTCGGTAGCCATGCTCTGGGCGACAAAAGCCGTTCCCCAGATGAATGCGGTGAGCAGCAAAAGAAGGCTGCTTATCCTTTTAACGTTTGTCAACTAATCTCATTCTCCGTTCAATGGTGGCAAAGAGCAAAGTAAGGATCTTTACCGCCAGCAAATATATGACAGCCGCTCCGATGAGTGGCATAAAGGCGTCATAAGTCTTTGATGCGATCTGGTTCGCCGTCCTGGTAAGGTCGGAAAGGGACACATAGCCCACTATAGCCGTCTCTTTAAGGAGCACGATGAACTCGTTGCCAAGGGGAGGCATGGCGTTCTTAAAAGCCTGGGGAAGGATGATGAACCGGTAGGTCTGAACACGGGAAAGCCCCAGTGAGCGCCCCGCCTCCATCTGTCCGCTGTCCACTGCCAGTATTCCGCCCCGGATGATCTCGGCCACATAGGCACCGGAGTTGATACCGAAGGACAGACAGGCCACCAGCTCTCCGTTCTTGGAGTTGGCCATGATGATGAACCACATTATCAGAAGCTGGAGCACGCTGGGGGTTCCGCGGATGATATCGATATAGACATCCGCCAGCCTGGAGATAAAGTCCGGAGTGCCGTCCTCCTTTGTGCGCAGCTTTAAGAGGGCGATCACCGTCCCTATCACTATACCGATAAGGGCGGCGAGCACCGCTACTCTGACGGACAGGCCGAAGCCCTTTAAATAGAGCTTCCACCTGTCTGCCGTTACAAAGGCCGCCGTAAAGCGATCTGCAATTTTACTGAGCCATTCGTTCATTCTTTACTCTGCTTCTTCGATGTACTGAGATACCAGCTTGTCAAAGGTGCCGTCAGCCTTGAGCTGTGCAAGAGCATCGTTTACTGCTGCGGTAAGGGGTGAATCCTTGGGAAGCGCGATGGCATACTGCTCGGGCTCGAAGCCGAAGCTTGCGCCGTCAACTGCCTTTACCTTACCCTCGAAGTTCTTTTCGAAAACAAGGGCGGGATTCTTGTCAACGATAACAAGGTCGTTCCTGCCGTTAACCAGGTCGTTTACTGCGTCTACGGCCTTGTCGTAGGAATTAACGGAAGCGCCCTCGATCTCGTCTGCGATGAAGTTTCCGGTGGTTCCGAGCTGTACACCGATGTTCTTGTTCTTAAGGTCATCCGCACCTGCAAGGGTGGAATCTGCGGGAAGCAGCACATACTGTACTGCGTCATAGTATGAATCGGAGAAATCAACCATCTGCTTTCTCTCGTCGGTAACGGTCATACCTGCGATCGCACCGTCGATCTTTGAACCGATGGCGGTAACCAGTGAAGAGAACTCCATATCCTGGATCTCAACCTCAAGGCCCAGCTTCTCGCCTACTGCCTTGATAAGGGCGATGTCAAATCCGTCGGGCTGTCCGTCGTCTCCCACATACTCAAAGGGAGGGAAGGCTGCGTTGGTACCAATGATGAGCTTGCCGCCTTCGATGGTGGGAAGGTCTGCTTTTGCTGCGGAAGCATCGGCAGCGGGTGCCTCAGCCTCTTTTGCGCCGTCTGTCTCGGGAGTCTGTGCAACCTCAGCGGTCACATTCTCCTTTGCACCGCCGTTGCAGCCGGTGAGTGATACGATACCCATGCAGAGTACCATTGTGAGTGCTAACAATTTTTTCATAATAAATTTCCTCCTTTATATCATGTCTCTCCCGGGATCATAAGTCCGAATCCTCAGGCACACTTCCCCGGGAATGACTGATTTACTTAGAACTGAAGCTTCTTCTCAAAGTAGGGGATCAGCTCCTCGATCTTGATCCTCTCCTGAGCCATGGTGTCCCTGTCTCTGACGGTCACGCAGCCGTCCTCCTCTGAGTCGAAGTCATAGGTGACACAGAAGGGTGTTCCGATCTCGTCCTCTCTGCGGTAGCGCTTTCCGATATTTCCTCTGTCGTCAAAGTCGCAGTACCACTTCTTTGAAAGCTCGTCAAAGACTGCCTCCGCCTTTTCCGAAAGCTTCTTGGAAAGAGGCAGCACGCCGATCTTAACGGGTGCAAGGGCGGGATGGAAATGAAGCACGGTACGGATATCGGGAGCCTCCTCGGTTCCGATATTCTCCTCGTCGTATGCCGCGCAAAGGAAGGCAAGTACCACTCTGTCAGCTCCCAGTGAGGGCTCGATGACATAGGGCAGGTACTTCTCGTTCCTGGTGTCGTCAAAATAACTCATATCCTGTCCGGATACATTCTGATGCTGGGTGAGGTCGTAGTCCGTTCTGTCGGCTATACCCCAGAGCTCGCCCCATCCGAAGGGGAAGAGGAACTCGATGTCGGTGGTAGCCCTTGAGTAGAAGGAAAGCTCCTCTTTATCATGGTCCCTCACACGCATCTCTTCGTCCTTCATGCCCAGGCTCTTGAGCCAGTCGATGCAGAACTTTTTCCAGTATGCGAACCACTCGAGGTCTGTGTCGTGCTAGCAGATGAACTCAAGCTCCATCTGCTCGAACTCCCTGGTACGGAAGGTGAAGTTTCCGGGAGTGATCTCGTTCCGGAAGGACTTGCCGATCTGCCCGATGCCGAAGGGCAGTTTTTTCCGCGTGGTCCGGGCCACGTTCTTGAAGTTGACGAAAATGCCC
>JAFYEL010000132.1 GCA_017544285.1 Lachnospiraceae bacterium
ACCACCTCTCTGGAGTATGCATACTTAAGCTCCACCACGGTTAAAGAGGTAGCCTCCTTCGGCAGGGATGTATCGCAGTTCGTCCCGCCCTTTGTCGCTGAGCGCATCTACGAAAAGTTTGATCGGAGGCAGTGATGACAAGTAAAATCGAAGATACCATCAACCAGATCGCGGAATACATCGAGACATGTAAATATCTTCCTTTCTCCAACAACATGATCAAGGTGGACAGGGACGTGATGGAGGGACTTTTGGATGAACTTCGCAAAGCCACTCCCGACGAGATCAAAAGGTATCAAAAGATAATCAGCAACAAAGAGGCCATTATGGCCGATGCCGAGCAAAAGGCCAAGAACCTTGTTGACAAGGCAAACCAGTTCATAAACAGTTCGGTCAATGATCACGAGATCGTACAGCAGGCTTACGTCCAGGCCGGTGATATCATACAGGACGCCACTGACAAGGCACAGGACATCCTGGATCAGGCCACCATCGACGCAAACAACATCAGGCTGTCGGCTATTGATTACACCGATGATTCACTTGCAAATGTAGAGGGTATCCTCTCCACCGCAATAGAGACCGCACAGGCGCGCAATGACGCCCTGATCACAAATCTTCAGCAGTACCTTCAGAAGATATCCGCCGACAGGGCAGAGCTTCGGGCCGACCAGGAGGAGGTAACGGGAGATACGGATAGATCCGGCCAGGGAGCCGGGGACGGCGGTTCCATCGATGTCATGGTGGGAAGCGGTAACGATTGACAAAGCATTAGGCCGTCAGATCTTTGATCCGACGGCCCTTATAGTTTTAAGCTTACATAGGGGTTAGTGATGGGAGTACTTGACAAGCTTGAACCGAATAACGTTTTTCGATTTTTCGAAGAGATATCACGGGTGCCCAGAGGGTCCTATGACTGCAGCGGCATAGCCGACTATCTTGAGGCCTTTGCAAAGGAGAGAGAGCTGGATCACTGGCGTGATGAGGCAAACAACGTCATCATCATCCGTCCCGCTTCCTCGGGCTATGAATCTTCCGATACGGTGATGCTCCAGGGTCATGTTGATATGGTCTGCGAGAAAAACTCAGACAGCTCCCACAACTTTAAGAGAGATCCCCTGAACCTCTGTGTCATGGACGACTATGTATATGCCAGGGGTACCACCCTTGGTGCCGATGACGGCATAGCCGTTGCCTTCATGCTTGCCATCCTCGACGATGCGTCCATAGAGGCGCCAAGGCTTGAGTGTGTCTTTACCACCGACGAAGAGGTGGGTATGCTTGGGGCCCATGCCCTTGACACCAAAGAGCTTAGGGCTAAGACTCTGCTCAATCTCGATTCCGAACACGAGGGGCAGTTCCTTACAAACTGCGCAGGCGGACTTCGGGCAGACCTTTCCGTTCCCGTCAGGCAAAAGGAAAAGTCCGGCGAGCTCTATTCCCTGGTGGTATGCGGATTCAAGGGCGGCCATTCCGGCACCGAGATCCACAAGTACCTGGGCAATGCAAACATCATCATGGGCAGGCTCCTTCACTACATCGGCAACAGCATGAAGTTTTCCATTGTCTCCCTTTCCGGCGGCCTTATGGACAACGCCATACCCAGGGAGGCCAGCGCTGATATCCTTGTCCAGGAAGAGGATATCTCCAGCTTTGAGGACATTGTGGATCAGTTCGAAAAGATCATCCGCAACGAATACAGGCCTCTTGAGAACAATATAGAGATCTACTGCAACGACAAGGGACTCACCACCCGCATGGCCCTGACCCAGAAGACCCAGGAGAGGATAATCTTCCTCCTCAACACCATGCCCGACGGAGTCCAGAAGATGAGCCTTGAGATGCCGGGGCTGGTACAGACCTCCCTCAATCTCGGCATCATCAGATTAAAGGACAACCTGTTCATGGCAACCTCTTCGGTCCGCAGCGCCATTCAGTCCGAAAAGGAAGCCCTTTCCGACAAGCTCCGCTATCTCTGCCAGACCATAGGCGGTACCTACAGCGAGCGCGGCGACTATCCCTCATGGGAATACCGTGAGGATTCGCGGATCCAGGGCATTGTCAAAAAGCTTTACAAGGAAAAGTACGGCAAGGAACCCGAGCTCTGCGGAATTCATGCCGGCGTGGAGTGCGGCATATTATCCGGAAAGATGCCCGAACTTGACATCATTTCCTACGGCCCCGACGCCCTTGAGATACACACTCCCAGGGAGAGGCTTTCCATATCCTCGACGGAGAGGGTCTTTGACTTCACAAAGGAAATACTGAGGGCGCTTAAGTGATAAAGCTTCCCGAAAGATTCGTAGAAAACATGAAGGCTCTGCCGGGAGCGGAGCCCGATGCATATTTCAGATCATTAGAAGGACCGGTTCGCAGGGGGATCAGATTCAATCCTGAAAAAGCCGACGAGAAAGACAGGGCAGAGGTCTTCGGCCTCCTGGATATTGTCAGCCCCCGGCAGGTGCCCTGGTGCAATGACGGGTATTACATTCCCGAGGATAAAAGACCCGCGCTGCTCTGGCACTATGCAGCCGGTCTTTATTATTTGCAGGAGCCCAGCGCCATGGCTCCGGCCTCCTTCCTTCCGGTAAAGGAGGGGGACAGAGTGCTGGACCTGTGTGCGGCCCCCGGAGGAAAGACCACCCAGCTGGCAATGAAGGCGTCCCTGCTTTTGTCAAACGATATCAGCGCCTCCAGAGCCAGGGGCATTGTGAAAAATGCAGAGCTCTTCGGACTTTCCAACACCTATGTGACGGCGGGGAGCCCCGAAAAGCTGGCAGATCACTTCGAAGCATACTTTGACGCCATTTTAGTGGATGCACCCTGCTCCGGCGAGGGCATGTTCAAAAAGGATTCTGCCCTTGTATCTGCCTGGGAGAAAAAGGGCCCGGAGGAATACCACAGCCTTCAGGTCCCTATTTTGAACAGCGCTTATGAAATGCTTAAAGAAGGCGGATACATAATGTATTCCACCTGCACCTTTTCCCCCGTTGAAAACGAGGGTACGGTGGAGGCCTTCCTTTCGACTCACCCCGATATGGAGCTTGCCCAAATCCCCGGGAGGGATGAGCTTGGCTTTGCAAAGGGGCTTAACGGTCTTGATAAGGCCTGCCGGCTCTATCCCCACTTCATAGAGGGGGAGGGGCACTTCATGGCCCTTATGAAAAAGAAGGGGGAAAAGCAGCCGGCCGGTGAGATAAGGACGGAGTTCTTTTTCTCAGGCGACAGGTATTACAGGATCAAAACCGACGATACCGTGAGGCGTTCATCACTGAGGTTTCTGCGCACCGGCCTCCTTATCGGAGAGCGGGATGCGAAAAAGGGATTTGTTCCCTCACAGGCTCTGGCCCTTGCCCTGAAGAAGAGCGAGGCATCGGGGAGTGAGCTTACGGTAGACTACACGGAAAAGGACAGCTTTTCGGCGCCCATACTGCATCTTGACCGCGAGGATCCCCGGATACTCAGATACTTAAAGGGCGAAACGATAGAGATCGACGCAGGACTTTCGGGCCGCCTGCTTTTGGCCGTCGACTGTCATGCCATAGGCTGGGGCCGGGCAGCAGGAGGGCGGCTTAAAAACGACTATCCCAAAGGATATATATGGCATTGAAGAATAAGATCAAAAAAGGCGAATACGGATATATTGACAGCATGAAAAAGACCACCCTGGTAAAAACCCTTGTGCTCTTTCTGGCCTCGGCCTGCGTTTTTTTCAGCGGTTATATGGCCTTCGGCAAAAAGGAGAACATAGTAACCGTCTTTGCGGTGCTGCTGGTGCTCCCCGCCTCCAGATCCCTGGTGAACGCCATCATGTTCATGAGGTTTTCCTCGGGTGACAGGAGCCTTTACGAAAAGGCCCGTGAGAAGGCGGATCTTTCAAGGTGCTTTTTTGACAGCATACTCACTCTGGAAAGGGGTGGCAGCTACAGGGTTCCCATGTATTACTGCAATCCCGGTGAGATCTTTGTGATCCTTCCCGGGGGCTCGAAAGACAGGGAGGGGATAAAGTCCCATCTGGAATCCATGCTGAAAAAGAACGGACATAAAAATTCCGTCAGGATCGTAGACAACACCGAGCGTTTCTTTTCCACTCTTCCCAAGAACGCAAAGGCAGAGGCCGATGACGAGACTAAAGAGGTGCTGGAGCTCATAGGGGCCATTTCGCTATGAAGGAATACCGTATCCAGAAAAACGAGAGCGGCATGACGGTCATCGCATACCTTTCCAGGGTGCTTCCCGGGGCCGGCAGATCCCTTCTCTACAAGCAGCTTCGGAAAAAGAACATCAACCTCTGCGGGAAGAAGGCGGAGGGCAGCGAAAGGCTTAAGGAAGGGGACACCCTGCAGGTTTATTTTTCCGACGAGACCATAGCAAAGTTCGAGTCGGCGCAAAAACCGGAGGATGGAGCCCGGGCCGCCGGCAATATCAGGGTCCTTTTTGAGGACGATGATATCCTGGCCATGGACAAGGCTGCGGGCGAGCTTTCCCAACAGGAAAAGAGGGGGCAGATCTCCCTCAATGAGGAAATGCTGGCCTATCTTGAGAAGGCGGGCGCGTATTCACCCACCTCACCGGTAAAACCCTCTGTGTGCAACAGGCTGGACCGCAACACCAGCGGCATTGTGCTGGCGGGGAAGTCCATGGAGGGGCTGCATTTCCTTAACAATGCCATCAGGTCCGGAGATGTAAATAAATACTATCTCAGCGTTGCCCTTGGCAGGATAGAGAAAGATATAAAGGCTGAACTCTACATCACCAAGGACGAGGGGGAGCGCAGGGCTATGGTCAGTGAGGCTTCCGTCAGTCCCGATTCAAAGCAGGCCCTTACATATTTCACACCCCTGGGGAGCTTTGAAAACGAGGAAGGCTGGTTTACCCTCCTTGAGGCAAGGCTTGGCACCGGCAGGTTTCACCAGATCAGGGCGAGTCTTGCGCACCTGGGGCATCCCATAGCCGGTGATGTGAAATACGGTGATAAAAAGATAAACAAAAGGCTTTCGGAGCGATTCGGCATTAAACGTCAGCTCCTGCACGCCGCAAGGGTGGAGCTGCCGGGCTATGATGCCATCGAAAGCCCCATTCCGGAGGATTTTTATTGGCTACCTGGAATTCAAGAGGTCTGCGGGGATCGACCCTCGAGGACATGATCAACAAGACAAACGATAAATACAGGGCGTCGGGGCTGGCTCTCATTCAGAAGATCCCAACCCCCATCACTCCCGTAAAGATAGATCAGGGCACCAGGCATATCACCCTGGCCTATTTTGACCAGAAGAGTACGGTTGACTACATCGGGGCGGTACAGGGGTATCCGGTATGCTTTGACGCCAAGGAGTGCGCCTCCGACACCTTTGCCCTTGCAAACATCCACGAGCACCAGGTGGAGTTCATGCGCGAGTTTGAAGCTCAGGGAGGTGTCGCCTTCTTTCTGCTCTATTACACTCACCGGGATTTTATGTATTATCTGTCCTTTAAACAGCTACTGGTGTTCTGGGACAGGATGAAGAAGGGAGGCCGGAAGAGCTTCCGCTTTGACGAACTGGATCCGGAGGGTGAGATAGCCCCGGTCCCCGGGGTGCTGGTGCCTTATCTTGAGAATCTGGCAAGGGATCTGGATGGAAGGGAGAAGACAGATGAATGACAATAAAAAAAAGCTTTGCATATTCATTGCACAGATCCTGACGGTCTCATTTCTGATGCCGTCAATTGTTATGGCTGCGCCTGCAAACCCGGAACCTGTTTCGCACACTCAGGCGGACGGGAAAGAGATCACGGTAATTAAAAAGGGTGACGAGTATTTCAGTTATTTTACGGATGATAAAGAGAATCTTCTGGTTATGGATGAGGAAGGGGATTATTCCTATGTCACCGGGACACGTGACGGCAGAAGGCTTTTTTGCAGGAAGGCCGGCAGTCTGCCGTATTCCGGGAGCGTGGTCAAAGAATCTGCCCTTTTAAGTGAGGGTGTAAGGCGTGAGTATGCCGAACTCTCGGGACATGCATATAAAACGTTTGACAGCGCTGCGATCAGGGAACCTTTGACGCTTTCGAGGCTTCGCGAGGACGGGAGCACGAGTATTCCCCTTGTGGCCGTTGTTGTCAGCTTTAACAATATAGGTTATTCAACTGAGCTTAAGTGGTCGGACAGATTATTTTTTGACGAAGACAGTCTGAGGGCGTATTATCTTGAGTCTTCGGAACATAAATTAACATTTGAACCGGCAAAGGAAAGCTGCCGGATAGAAACAGGCGTTCCGGGTTTTGATGAGGAAGATGACGGGATCATCCATGTTACGCTTGATACAGAGCATAAGGACTGGTCTTCGCTGGCATCAGATAAAATGTTGAGTTTTAATGCCGCTCTTGAAAAAGCATTGGATAAAGCGTCCGGGTACATCGATGTTGCATCCTATGACAAAAACGGAAATAAGATCATAGACAGCAACGAATTGGGGTTTATCTTTATAATCGCCGGATATGAAGCGGCGGCACCTGATGTGTATATAAAAAGCTGTGGCATCTCCGATAATCAGCTGTTGTGGTCATGCAGGGGCGGATTTAGTAGTTCAAAAGGAGAAGGTTATATAGATGGGGTCAGGTTGACACAGTTTATCGCCGTATCGGAGTATCTGCCTAACGGTTACAGCCGTGATAAGATAATACAGGAACATCTGGGGATATTGTATCATGAATTTGGGCATTTTTTCGGGCTGCCCGATCTTTATGATACGAAATGCCTTGAGGGCAACTCGGATCCCGAAAAAGACGCAAAAGCCATATGGCGGGGGTATGATGTGAACTACCTGAGCATCATGGGTCTGGGGAACTGGGCAAAGGATGAAAACGAAAATTTTATGCAGGTGGGTTTTGATGCATGGAGCAGGTTTATCCTTGGATGGACAGATCCTGAGCTTGTAACAAAGGATGGCAAATACCGGAGCTCATCCCAGATGTCGGACATCGGATATAAGGCTATTCTTATTGAGACCGATAATCCGCATGAATACTATATTCTGGAAACCAGGTGCAGTGAGGGATTGGACACGGGTTTATCACAATATGATGCTACTGTGGGCGGTAAACCGCTCTCGGCAAACGGTATTCTGCTCTGGCACATTGATGACACTCTGTTTGCGGAATATTTTTCTCGGAACATCGTTAATTCAAAGGATCATCGTCCGATAGTCATGCCCCTTTTCCCGGAATACAGGATATCCGAGGATAATATAATAGATGATCTCAGCTTTTCCGGAACTGTCCCCATGACCTGGCTCCCGTTTTGGGACAGTAAGAGATTTCAGAATCTTTTTAAAGGCGAAAAGGGATATGAAGACGGGCTTAATCTCCCGTTATACGGAAAAGGAGAGGATGCGGACGATCCCGATAAGAGATTCTTAAGTGGTATATGTATCCATTTTCTTGATGAAAAATTGAGAGATCTGAGCGTTGAGATAAGCGGTATTTCAAAACCGGAAGGAAAAACCGGTGAACCTGAGGATCAGGAGAACCCCGAAGGGGCTCCTGTTGCCCTAAGCACCCTGCTGACTCAGGCGGAGATCTCAGCCTTAAATGACTCTGCGGTAAGCACGGCATCGAAGAATTCCATACTGAAAAGGGTTGACGATGCCATTGAAAAAATGGTGGGCGAAAAAAAGACCATATCCTTTGATAATGCCCTGAAAGCCGGAAAAAAGAGTGAGCCCAAAGAGTATTGGGTAAAAATGGTCGTCAACAGGGCTATGAGGTATGACGGCAGAAAGCATTTATTCAACAAAAATGCCGGGAGTGGCAAGTCTAAGGTTCAGGATATGACCGTAAAGGTTTACTACTGTGAGAAGTCGGGAGGATATTCGGACGCGGCTCCTGCGGGTGATGAGGGCTGGACTGAGGCAGCCGTAAAGAATGCAGTGATCAGGAATGCAAAGGCGGCATCCTTTGATGAGTACGGCTGCCTGACAAGCGGCCTTAAGAGCCTTGCAAAGACAGCCTACATTTCGGGCGTGACGCTTCAGGACAAAGCTCTGAACAAAACTCTCGGAAAAGCTCTTAACAAAGAACTTAAGATTTTGGCTAAAAAGCTTAAGGCCGATAAACCGGCCGCATTTTCGGATGGTGAACTTAACGGAGCGGGTCTTGTGCAGGAGCGAAGGCTCATAATACCTGTTTATCCGCTTTATATCGGCAACGGAGAAAACACCGGCTCATTCACGGACGGTAACGGAAAGAAAAATGAGTATTCTGTCAACGCCGGAGTGTATAACAGCGCAAAGAAAAGGCTCAGGAATGCATCGGTCGCCATAAACTTCGACGGCGGTTATAAAAAGAAGATCAGGCTTAATTTCAGCGCAAAGAAGGAAAAGGATCTTAAGTTGGCAGAGGGAGATGGCGGGACCCTGCTTGCCGGAGTCAGGAATTATTTCGGACTTATCGAGTATGAGTGAGGGATTAATCCAATGTGATGCCTTAAAGATTACGTTTCCGTCTCGATGGTATGAGTTCAAGGGCTGAAGCTGTGTACTCAAAACAGCAAGACTTGTCAGGCCGGGATAATTGAAGTATAATATATTGTCTTGCCTGCAGAGGCGGCAAATTTAATTCATTGTGGGGGAAGAGTATCAATGAAGAAAAGGTTAATGAAAAAACTTGCGTGGGCACTTGCCGTAGCACAGATATTTACGGTGAATCCCGCTTTATGCGTATCCGCCGAAGAGGCAGATACCGCAGAGACAGTGGAGGTAAATGCTCCTGCGTCTGAGGAAGCCCGGTTCGAGGACGTGCTTGACGCTGAGGCTGCGGAGGATGTGGCCTCATCCGAGAGCGAAGCGATAAATGACGGCCTTGTGGATCCCGAGGATCCTAATATCAAGGCCAGCGGTTATTTCTCAAACGGTGAGACCGGCCCGTATTATGCGCTGTATAATGATGGCCGCATGGTTATTGAGGGAACCGGTGAGATTTCCTTTTTTGCAGGCTCTCCGGAAGAGACCGAATTCAAAAATGCTCTTTCCTGGGCAAAGACAGTGACAGTTGAAAGCGGTATTACAGGTATCCCCTATGGGCTGTTTAAGGAGGCACCGGTTCTTGAGAGTGTAACCCTTCCCGACAGCGTTACGTCTATGGGATCTCACCTGTTTGATGGATGTAATAAACTGAACAGCGTGCGATTGCCCCAAGGATATGCTGAAGCTATTCCCGCGGGATTGTTCCGTGAGTGTGTCTCATTAAAGAACGTGACTATCCCTGCCGGCGTGACCGGTATAAATGAATCTGCCTTTCAGGGATCGGGTATAACGAGCATTAATATACCTAAGAATGTTTTGTATATCGAGACAGCTGCTTTTGAAACCTGCTATAACCTTACCGCAGTTACAGGAGGAGAAGGGCTTTCCGAAATTAAGAATAACGCCTTTAACTTATGTTCTTCACTTTCATCCTTCAATTTCGGAGATAATATAAAGACCATCGGCGCGTCTGCATTCTATGAATGCGCCCTGAATTTTATCTATGTTCCCGGCACAGTCGAGAATCTTGGTGAAAATTGTTTTGCAAACAATTATGCGGATACAGTCATCATAGGAGACGGCGTTACGAGGATTCCTGCCAATGCCTTTGCAGGCTGCAACGGCTTTGGTATCCTCTATCTGCCGAGTAGCGTTACTTATGTGGGAAATGGTGCGTTTAATACTTTAAACTCCTCAAATGTGAAGAATAAAAAACAGCCTCAGTATGAGGTAGTTACCTTTGACGATGTGTTCTTCGGCGGAAGTGAGGCGGAATTCCAAAAGGCCTTCGAGGGCAATACAGAGAACCATTCCGTGCTTGACTGCCCCAATATCCATTACAACTCAAAGATGCCGATACTTTACACCGTTTCCTTTGAC
>JAFYEL010000133.1 GCA_017544285.1 Lachnospiraceae bacterium
AAGCGTGAAGCCCCCCTCAAGATGGGATATCCACGTGGTTTAAATCCACGAAAGGCCCCTTAGAGACTATGAGGTAGATAGGGCATAGGTGGAAGTACAGTGATGTATGGAGCTGAATGTTACTAATAGGCCGAAGGCTTTTCCAACACCCGAGGAATCGGGTTGCTGATGAACGTACACTTGTACGAGGCGTGTTGGAATCGGAAAAATCTTCCATATTTACTCATTTCGGTTTCAGTTTTGAAGGTGTGAAATCTTCAGTTAGATACACTTTAGGTGTGTAAGGGACATGGCACGCAGCCTTGTCTGCCGGCTCAAAGAGCCGGGCAAAAATATTTGCTTCGCAAATATTTTCGTCGAAACACATCTGAAGATGTGTTTCTTCCTCGATAGCTCAATGGTAGAGCACGCGGCTGTTAACCGCGGGGTTGTTGGTTCGAGCCCAACTCGGGGAGCTGTCCAATCGGACGTTAAATTATCAGTTTATGGACCCTTAGCTCAGTTGGTTAGAGCAATCGGCTCATAACCGATCGGTCCTGGGTTCGAGTCCCCGAGGGTCCACTGAAAAGATCCCACTCCACTGCGGAGAGGGATCTTTTCATTTTACGTAAAGAAAAATATGACCGATCCTTCGGAATAAATTGACAGTCTGCGGTATTTTTGGTAGTCTATCATAGTGGCTCAGAAAAAAGAGCCGCCTGAAAGGCAGTGCGGGTATGGCGGAATAGGCAGACGCAAGAGACTTAAAATCTCTCGGGGGTAACCCCGTGCCGGTTCAAGTCCGGCTACCCGCATTTTAAGTTAAGGGTTAAGACATGGGCTGTTTATGCCGATATACAGCTTAGGTTGAGGCCCTTTTATTTCGCCTTTCTTATTGAAAAGAAGCGAAAAATGTTTTATTATGTTTAGTACGCTATTGATGCGCTCATAAGCAAAAAGCATGAAAGGGGATCAAAATGCCTTACACTGATATCGGTATAGATCTGGGCACCGCCAGCATTCTGGTGTACCTGAGGGGAAAGGGAGTTGTACTCAAAGAGCCCTCGGTAGTTGCCTTTGACAGAGATACAAACAAGATAAAAGCCATCGGAGAAGATGCAAGGCTCATGCTGGGACGTACCCCCGGCAATATTGTGGCAGTCAGACCCCTGCGACAGGGAGTTATCTCCGATTATACAGTCACCGAGAAAATGCTTAAGTACTTCATCCAGAAGGCTATAGGCAAGCGTACCTTCAGGAAACCCATCATTTCCGTGTGCGTGCCCTCACAGGTGACCGAGGTAGAGAAAAAGGCAGTTGAGGATGCAACCTACCAGGCCGGGGCCAGGGATGTAAAGATCATAGAAGAGCCCATAGCAGCGGCCATAGGAGCCGGCATCGACATTACGAAGCCCTGCGGAAACATGATCGTGGATATAGGCGGAGGTACCTCCGATATAGCCGTGATCTCACTGGGCGGCACCGTGGTATCCACCTCGGTAAAGGTAGCCGGCGATGATTTTGACGAAGCCATCGTCAGATACATGAGAAAGAAACATAACCTGCTCATCGGAGAGCGTACGGCCGAGGACATGAAGATAAAGATCGGCTCAGCCTTCAAGAGACCGCAGGTTGACTATATGGAGGTCAGGGGCAGACATCTGGTGACGGGACTTCCCCGCACCGTAAAGGTTTCCTCGGAAGAGACAGAGGAAGCACTGCATGAGGCCACCGCACAGATTGTAGATGCTATACACTCCGTATTGGAGCGGACACCGCCGGAGCTTGCAGCGGATATCGCCGACAGAGGAATCGTCCTCACGGGAGGCGGCTCCCTGCTGCGAGGCCTTGAGGATCTTATATCCGACAGGACCGGCATCAACACCATGACCGCCGAGGATCCCATGACCGCGGTTGCAGTAGGCACCGGTAAATATGTGGAGTTCCTGGCAGGTGACAGGGATTAGGCTATGGTAAAAGGTTTATATACAGCTTACACCGGGATGCTCAACGAGCAGCATCGCATGGACACCATCACCAACAATATGGCTAATTTTGATGCCACCGGCTTCAAAAAAGAGGGTGCCACATCACAGGCCTTTAAGGATGTGCTCGGTGTAAAGATAAAGGACACCTCTGAATGGAACATACCCAAGAAAATGGGTATCCTCAACATGGGCGTAAAGATCGGAGAGAATTACACCGACTGGGGACAGGGCGCCTTCAGAGAGACCACAAATACCTTTGACTTAGCACTTTCCGGAACCGGATTTTTCCAGATAGAGTACACGGACAAGCAGGGCAACACCTCGCTGAAGTACACAAGAGACGGTTCCTTTACCCTCACAAAGGAGGGTACACTGGTCACCAAGGACGGAGACTATGTACTGGATGTAAACGGCAATCATATCACTGTGGATCCCTTCGCCACCATAGCTGTGGACAGGACCGGAGTGATCACCGCCAATGATGAGTACGTGGCGCAGGTCAGGGTGGCCGATTTCGAGGATTACAATTATCTCGAAAAATTCGGTGAAAACCTTTACGATATCGATCCGGATCAGCCGGTCCTGGCAGGCACCGCACAGGTTTACTCGGGATATCTGGAGCAGTCCAATGTGGAGATAGTCTCAGAGATGGTACAGATGATAGCCATCTCCAGACAGTATGAGACCAATCAGAAGGTCATCCAGACCATGGACTCTTCCCTTGATGTCGCCGTCAACCAGTTGGGCAAGCTCCAGTAACAGTACTTCGGTGTCTTGCGGATAGGAGGAAATCATGGTTAGATCCTTATGGACAGCTGCAACCGGCATGATCGCGCAGCAGAACAACGTTGATACCATTGCCAACAACCTGGCAAACGTTAATACCACCGGCTACAAGACCGAAACAAACGAATTCAAATCACTTTTATATCAGACCATTCAGACAAAGACCACTACGGCAAACGGTGAGCAGAAGCCCATCGGAGCTCAGGTGGGTCTGGGCGTGCGCAATGCAGCCATCACTTCACAGTTTTCCCAGGGAGCCTTTCTCGCATCCGAAAGTAACTTCGCCTTTGCCATCGGCGGCGGCGGATTTTTCGGCATAAGGGGAGAGGACGGAAAAACATACTACACCAGAAACGGTAATTTCAACGTATCCATGGGCGTGGACGGCCTAACCCTTACCGACATGAACGGCCATCCCGTGCTTGATACCGAGGGCGAGCCCATAGTACTGGGCTCCACAGAGGATATAGTGGCGGGAAATGTCACGGTGGATGCCTCCGGCAACCTCCTCTATCCCGATGAAAACAACAACCCTCAGCCCATGGGCATGCAGATAGGCCTCTGGCAGTTCCAGAATCCCGCCGGACTTAACAAAGAGGGCGACACCCTTTATTCCGTAACGGCGGCTTCGGGAGAGCCCATCAACGAGGCAGACAACGACAATGTGACCCCCAGCGTGGTGCGCCAGGGATACCTGGAGGGCTCCAACGTACAGGTGGCCGATGAAATGGTAAACCTCATCGTGGCGCAGAGAGCTTATGAGCTCAACTCAAAAGCCATCACCACCACCGATGAGATGATGCAGCTTGCTAACCAGCTTAAGAGATAATGTCAATGAATATAGATTCTCTGGATAAAAACTATTTCGCCAATGCGGCGCAGAATGCGGACCGCACCGCACAGCAGGCCAAGGCCGCTGCCGGAAAGGATTACTCGGGCTCCTCTGATGAAGAGCTCATGGACGTATGCAAAAAATTCGAGGCATACTTCATCGAGCAGGTTCTGAAAGAGGTTAAGAAAACGGTTCCCGACAACGCCTTTTCAAACGACGGTCCCACCTCCTCCATGGTAGATTTCTTTATGGATTCCACCATCCAGAAGGTTTCGGAGAGTCTCCAGGAAAAACAGAACCTGGGTCTGGCTCAGCAGATGTTTGAGCAGATGAAAAGAAATTACAGCCCCTCTCTTATCCCCGAGGCTCAAAATGCCGGTGAGACCGAGGAGAGTGAGGCAGTCAGTGAGACCGAAGAAGCAGCCGGGGGTGCCAAAGCCTGATGACCGAGATCGGCGGCTACATCGATCACATCATATACCGCAAGGCCGAGACCGGTTATACCGTTCTTGAGATCGAGGATGATTCCGGAGAAGAGCAGGTTCTCACCGGATACATGGCCTCGGTCACCGAGGGTCAGTATATCTGCGCCCGGGGAGAAGTGGTATTCCATCCCTCCTACGGGGATCAGTTCAAAGTACAGTCATTTCAGATAAAGGCTCCCGAGGGCAGGATAGCCATCGAGAGATATCTTGCATCCGGTGCCGTCAAGGGTATCGGAGCTGCGCTGGCAAAGCGCATTATCAAAAAATTCGGCGATGACGCCTTTCGCATCATGGAGGAAGAGCCGGAGAGACTTTCAGAGATCAAGGGAATAAGCGAGAGGATGGCAAGGGCGATTGCCGTCCAGATGAATGAGAACAAGGGCATGAGAAAGGCCGAGATCTTTATGCAGGAGCTGGGTATAGGCCCCAATCTTGCCGCAAAGATCTATGCTGCCTACAACGACACCCTTATTCAGGTCATAAGCGACGACCCCTACCGTCTCATAGAGGACATACAGGGCATAGGCTTTGTGACAGCGGATGAGATCGCCGCAAAGCTGGGGATATCCCCGGATTCCCATTCCAGGATAAAGAGTGGGATACTCTACACCATAAACGACGCCCTTTCGGAGGGGCATATCTACCTGCCTCTGCCTATCCTAAGGGAAAAGGCGGTGAGGCTGCTCTACACCGGCCCCGGTGACGTTGATGAGATAGATTTCTGCATGGATGAGCTGGTAATGGAGAAGAAGCTCATAGAAAAGCAGGCCGGTGACGAAAGGCGGATCTACGGAGCGGCGGGTTATTTTGCGGAGCTTGACTGCGCGGTCAGGCTAAAGGCCCTGAACCTGGATCTTCGCGCCGACGAGGAGGAACTCAAGGCCGCCATAGAGCGGATAGAGGAAAGAAGCGATATAGAGCTGGACGAGGGACAGAGGGAAGCTCTGATCCTGGCGGCAAAAAGCCCTGTGTGCATCATAACCGGCGGCCCGGGTACGGGAAAGACCACCATAATAAAGATGCTTCTGGAATACTTTGACAGGGAAGGTCTTGATGTGATGCTGGCGGCCCCTACGGGAAGGGCGGCAAAGCGCATGAGCGAGGCCACTGGATATGCGGCAAAGACCATCCACAGGATGCTGGAGATAAACGGCGAAGAAGCTCTCGGATTTGCAAAGAACGACAGCGACCCCCTGGAGACGGACGTGGTGATCCTGGACGAGATGTCCATGGTGGATATATTCCTGTTCCACGCGGTGCTCAAGGCCCTCACTCCCGGAGTGAGGCTGATAATGGTGGGGGATGAAAACCAGCTCCCCTCCGTTGGACCGGGAGCCGTGCTCTCCGAGCTCATAAGCTCCGGGGCGGTTGCGGTGGCTTCCCTGGACCGTATCTTCAGGCAGGCGGTAAAGAGCGATATAGTGGTGAACGCCCACAGGATAAACCGGGGAGAGCCCATTAAGATGGACAACGACAGCACCGACTTTTTCTTCCTGGAAAAAAATGACGTGAACGCCGTCATAGAGGCCATAGTTTATCTGGTGACCAAAAAGCTGCCCCCCTACGTGAAATGCGAGAGCAGTGAGATCCAGGTGATGACTCCCATGAGAAAGGGCGCCCTGGGAGCCGTGAGCCTTAACAGATCCCTTCAGGCCAGGCTGAATCCCCCGGGAGAGGGGAAAAAGGAACTGACCTACGGCGACCTTATGCTGAGGGAAGGGGATAAGGTGATGCAGGTCAAAAACAATTACAAGACCGAGTGGGAGGTCTGCACCCCCAGGGGCGTCTGCATAGACAACGGAACCGGAGTGTTCAACGGAGATACCGGAGTGGTGGATAAGATCGATCCGGTCCTGGGAACCGTGAGGATAATCTTTGACGATGACAGGATAGTGACCTACCAGACCTCAATGCTGGAGGAGCTGGAGCTGGCCTACGCCATCACCATCCACAAATCCCAGGGAAGCGAGTATCCCGCGGTGATACTTCCCCTTACCGGAGGGCCTTCCATGCTCATGACCAGAAACCTTCTGTACACGGCGGTCACCAGGGCCAGATCCTGCGTGATGGTGCTGGGCAGCAGGCGTGTGGTGGAGGATATGATCGCAAACGAGAGCGAGCAGAAGAGATATACATCACTTTCAGAGAGGATAAATGAACTGTGAGAAGCTGAAACGGGGAGCGGATAGGATCCTGGCCCTGATATATCCGGAAAGATGCGTTTTCTGTGACCTGACCATAGGGCCATCGGACGGAGGGATCTGCCCGGGGTGCAGGAAAAGCGTAGAGGAAAACACGGGACCTGTGTGCTTTAAGTGCGGCAGGAGGCTGAAGGATGAGAGGGAAGAGCTCTGCGACAGCTGCCGGAAGATCCGGCACGCCTTTGATACCGGGGCTTCGGTCTATCCCTACAGCGAAAAGGTGGTAAAGAGCCTGTACAGGCTTAAGTACGAAAACAGGCGCAGGTATGCGCTGTTTTACGGACATGCCATGGCGCATCGTCACCGCGACACGGTCAAAAAATGGGGTGTGGATGTGATCATGCCCGTGCCCCTTCACGAAAAAAGGCTGAGGAGCCGCGGATACAACCAGGCAGCTCTTAGTGCAAGGGTTCTGGGCCGGGAGCTGGGGATAGAGGTTGAGGAAAAGGCCCTTACCAGGGTTAAGAATACGGCGGCTCTGAAACTCCTGGATCCCGCAAAGAGGCGGGATAATTTAAAAAATGCTTTCAAAATAAGCGGATATGAGGTAAAATTAAAGTCGGTTTTACTCGTTGATGACATCTACACGACAGGCAGCACTGTTGATGAGATATCAAAGGTCCTGAAGGCGGCGGGTGCGCAGAGAGTTTATTTTCTCACAGCGGCAGCGGGCTCGGACTGAAATATAACCAGGGAGGTTCATACCATGAATGTAAAAAATTGCAGAAAGTGCGGCAAGATCTTCAATTACATCGGAGGACAGCAGATCTGTCCCAGCTGTATCGAGAAGCTGGAAAACAAATTCCAGGAGGTTAAGGAGTACATCCTCGACCACAAGGACGCATCTTCTATCGCCATAGTAGCAGAGGCATGCGATGTTGATCCCAACCAGATCAAACAGTGGGTAAGAGAGGAAAGGCTCACCTTCGGCGAAGGTTCCGCTCTGGGTATAGAGTGCGAGTCCTGCGGTACTCCCATAAAGACCGGACGTTTCTGCGAGAAGTGCAAAAATGACATGACCAGAGGTCTTATTGACGCTGCCGGCCTCAACAAAAAGCCGGAGCCCGTTCAGAAGCCCGACAGAAGGGATTCTGCAAGGATGAGATTCCTCGACAGATGATCGGAGAGTAGCAATGCTTGACGAAAACAGGATCCGTCTCATGGCCCGAATGGCCTCATATGAAGAGACCGAGGGTAAAAAGACGATCCCCATCGCGGGATATTTCAGGGGTGATTACGTGACCTTTAATGTGGTGATGACTGCCATCAGCGTCACCATTGCTTTTGCGCTGCTCACTGCTGCATATATCTACTACAACATGGAAACTTTCATAGCCGATATATACAAGCTCGACATAGAGGGGATGGCCAGGAGGATCCTGTCCATCTATCTTATTGTGCTTGGAGTTTTTTCGGTTTTTGCTTACTTTTTCTACTCATGGAAGTACGACAGAGCAAAAAAGAGCCTGCACGGTTATCACCAGGCTCTCCGCAAGCTGTCCGATTCCTATGACGAAGAATGATCCCTGGTGTTTTAAATGGCGGAATTGCTTGAGATAAGAGAATATCTGAAGGGCATTTACAGCAAGTTCGATCTTTACATTGAGCCCGTGCTGAAGTTTGGCCTTTCCATAGTGGTGCTTATGCTCATCGACATGCACATAGGCTACATGAACCGTCTGCAGAATCCCGCACTGGTGCTGATAGCGGCTCTTGCCTGCTCCTTCATGCCCGTGAATGTGTTGGTGATCCTGGCGGCTGTTTTCTGCCTGCTCAATGTGTATGCGCTGTCGCTGGAATGTGCGGTGGTGCTGTTTGTGGTATTCACCATCATGCTGCTGGTGTATTTCCGCTTTGTCCCTTCGGATGCGCTGGCTGTGGTACTCACCCCGGTCTGTTTCGCATTAAAGATCCCCTACGTGATCCCGGTGACCGCAGGTCTTGTGGGCACGCCTCTCTCCGCCATATCAGCGGGCTGCGGCGTGATAGTCTACTATCTGCTGGATTACGTCAAGACTAACGAAAACATCATCCGCGGCATGGAGAGCGAGACCACGGTGGCCAAGTTCAGGTATATCGCCGACGGCATGATGAACAACAAGGGCATGCTGGTAATGCTGGTGGCCTTCACCATAACCGTGGTGCTGGTATACCTCATCAGGCGTCTCTCCATGGACCATGCCTGGACGGTAGCCATGTTCACCGGTCTTCTGGTATGCGTTATCTTCGTGCTGGTGGGCGACATGACCCTCGGCATAAACGTATCTCTGGTAGCTGTGATACTGGGAGCCCTCATATCGCTTCTGCTGACGGCTGTGATAAAGTTCTTCGTCTTTTCCGTGGACTACTCAAGGACGGAGCTGTTGCAGTTTGAAGACGATGAATACTATTACTATGTGAAAGCGGTACCCAAGATGACGGTGGCGGTACCCGAGAAAAAAGTAAAGCATATCAACCAGCGCAAGAGCGCTGAGGATTATCCCGTATTTAATCAGACCCGTCTTGAGGACCTGCCCAGGCAGGCAGAAAGACCCGCCGCATCAAGGACCGCACCCAGAGGTGCAGCCCCGGCATCGGCCCGCAGGAATTCTTCGGACAGACCGGTGTCATCAAGGCCCGCCGCATCAAGGACAGGAGCGGAAAGACCCGCGGCAAGACCCTCTTCGGAGAGGCCTGCTTCATCCATGCCGACAACGGACAGGGCAGGGGTCAGGCTGGCTCCCAAGCCCGGCACAAGGTCGGCTGATACCGGAAGGGTGGCCCACAGGGCATCATCCACCGCAAGAACTTCATCAGCCTCACGGCCTTCATCCGCCGCAAACGCAAGGGTGAGCTCCTCGGGAGGCATAAAGCGTGATCCGGCGTCGGGGGACAGAGTCATCAGAAGAGCTCCCCGGCAGGACAGATAAGGAGTTCGGACAGGGGTAACGGGAACAGGTAAACCGAGTAATCAGGCAACGGAGAGGCAGAGTTGGATCGCTTAGTAGGATTTTTTGAAAAATATCTGAGAACGGCAGCACTCCCGAAAATGGGGTGGACAGATGTTGTCGAGATATTAATAATAGCCTTTCTGGTATATAATATACTGATCTGGGCAAAGGAGACCAGGGCGTGGCCGTTGGTAAAGGGCGTCGTGGTCATCTTTGCTTTTATTTTTGTAGCCTTCCTGCTTCAGATGAACACCATACTGTGGATAGTGAAAAACGCATCCATGGTGGCTATCATGGCCCTCGTGGTGGTATTTCAGCCTGAGCTGCGGCACGCCCTTGAAAGTCTGGGGCGGGGCAATGTCATATCATCCTTCCTTTCAAATGACGCCGCAAGGGGCATGGACAGCGGCTTTTCCGAAAAGACCGCATCCGAGATCGTGAGAGCCTGCTTTGAGATGGGCAGGGTTAAGACCGGCGCCCTCATTGTGGTGGCCAGGAGCGACTCCCTCGCCGAGTACGAGAGAACCGGAATCGAGCTTGATTCCATCGTTTCCAGCCAGCTTCTCATCAATATCTTTGAACATAACACCCCTCTGCATGACGGAGCGGTGATCATAAAGGGAAACAGGATAGTTTCCGCCACCTGTTATCTTCCCCTTTCCGATAACATGGCCCTTTCCAAGGCCCTGGGCACCAGGCACAGAGCGGGAGTGGGCATATCCGAGGTCAGTGATTCAGTGACCATCGTCGTTTCCGAGGAGACGGGCAGGGTCTCGGTGGCTGTCAGGGGCGACCTTTTCGGAAATGTAAATCCGGACGACCTTCGGGAAAAGCTGGAGCTTGCCATAGTAAAGGCTCCCGCGGAAAAGAAATCCTTCTGGCGTAAGCAAAGGAGGGGAAATGAAAAATAAATTCATCGATTTCTGGACAAGAAATCCTCTGCTTAAGCTTATATCGCTGGGTGTGGCCTTCTTCCTGTGGCTGGTTGTGGTGAACTACGACGACCCTATGATGTCAAAGACCTACTCATCCATACCCATTGATCTTACCAATGTCTCGGCCATAACCGATGCGGGAAAGGTCTACGAGATGGAGGATGCGGGAGAGACCGTATCCGTGACGGTAAAGGCAAAGAGGTCTATACAGAATTCACTGGGAAGGGACGACTTCAGAGCATCGGCCGATCTTTCGAGAGTGGATGAAAACGGGAACGTGCCCATAGAGGTTAAGGCCATCAGGTATTCCGACAGGATAGATTCCATCAACATAAAGGGCAAGACCACGGTATCCGTGATCATCGAGCCTCTTAAGGAGCGTCAGCTCAACATCCAGGTTTCCACAAAAGGAGACCTTCCGGAAGAGTACAAGGTGGGCCAGGTTACTTTGGACAAAAACGTGGTCAAGATCTCCGGTCCCCAGTCAAAGGTTGATCAGGTGGCATCCGCAGGAGTCAGTGTGGATGTCAGCGGCATGACCCAGGATATCAGCACTTCCGAGGATGTAAGGCTGCTTGATGCCGACGGAAGCGTTCTCGATTTTGACGATGTTCAGCTGAGCCGCATCTCAGTAGGAGTGAACGTTCAGCTATGGAAGATAAAGACACTGCCCGTAACCTACGGTTACACGGGAGAGCCTGCCGAGGGCTACGCCACCACCGGCGTTATCACCTGTGTTCCCGACAGCATAAAGGTAGCCGGAGTTGCTTCGGCGGTGGATAAGATCAATTCACTGGTGGTACCTTCCACAGCGGTGGATATAACCGGCAGCGTGACCGACAGGAGCGTGACCGTGGAAGCCACGGATTATCTTCCCGCCGGTCTGACCCTTGCGGACGAGGACGACACCGGAAACATTCTGATCACCGTGGGCATATCCATCCTGAACAAGAGGACGGTTGAGGTTCCCGTGGCCAATGTCAGGGTCGCAAACCTGCCGGAGGGCTTGAGCGCCACCGTAGGCGGCCTGGGTGAAATGATGGCGGTTGAGGTCCAGGGCCTGGGAGAGAGGTTTGAAAATCTCGAACCCCACGCTATAATGGGCTCCATAGACGTTGAACAGCTTGGCATAGCAAAGGAGGACGGAACCATAGAGCCGGGAGCCTATGACGCACCCATCACCTTCGAGTTCCCCGAGGGCATCACCGGAGGCGACAACAATGTGGTGGCACAGCTTATCATCCACAGAAACGACGGCGAACAGACAGGCGACAACGGGGCCGAATAGCACTTGTGCTTTTCACAAAAATGTTATAAAATATTGTATGGGTAAATTCATAAATTGGGAGGGCTGTAATGGTTAGCCAGAAGGTTACAATAACCAATCCCACAGGTCTGCACCTGCGTCCTGCTGGAATACTTTGCAAAGAAGCAATGCAGCACAAATCCCTGATCACATTTAAGTTCGGGGATAATATAGCAAATGCCAAGAGCGTACTCAGTGTCCTGGGTGCATGTGTAAAGTGTGGAGATGAGATAGAGTTCACCTGCGAGGGTGAGGACGAAAATGAAGCGCTCAAAGCATTGGTAGCAGCAGTCGAGAGCGGCCTTGGTGAGTAGATCAGTGTTTATACGTTGATTGTAAAAAGAGTTTCGATTGCGAAACTCTTTTTCTTTGATATGCTTATTTTCCGTTTAAGGAGGCAATGATGTTAAACATTAAAAGATACAAAAGAAATCCCGTGATGGATTTTCCGGAGCGTACCTGGCCCGGTAAAGAGATCGAAAAGGCACCCATATGGTGTTCTGTGGATCTGAGGGACGGAAACCAGGCCCTCATAGATCCCATGGTGGTTTCCGAAAAAGTGGAATTCTTCAACTATCTTGTGAACATGGGCTTCAAAGAGATAGAGGTGGGCTTCCCCGCCGCATCCCAGATCGAGTACGATTTTTTGAGGGAGCTGGTTGACCGCAAGCTCATACCCGACGACGTAAAGATCCAGGTGCTGAGCCAGTGCCGTCAGGAGCTGATAGACCGCACCTTTGAGGCAATAAAGGGCATTAAAAACGTTATCTTCCACATCTACAATTCCACCTCCACACTCCAGAGAGATGTGGTATTCGGAAAGTCAAAGGAAGAGATAAAGCAGATGGCAGTGGACGGAACCCGCATGGTCAAAGAGGGCATGAAGGATTTCGACGGCCATATCATCCTTGAGTACTCCCCCGAGAGCTACACCGGCACCGAACCGGATTACGCTCTGGAGGTCTGCGAGGCAGTGATCGACGAGTGGGGCATAGCCACCCCCGAGGATCCCGTGATCATAAATCTTCCTTCCACGGTAGAGATGACTACTCCCAATGTATTTGCGGACAGGATCGAGTGGACCTGCCGCAATTTCAAGAACAGGGACTGCGTGATCGTTTCCGTACATCCCCACAACGACAGGGGTACGGGAGTTGCCACCGCAGAGCTGGCACTGCTGGCGGGAGCCGACAGAGTTGAGGGCACCCTCTTCGGAAACGGAGAGAGGACAGGCAACGTAGATATCCTCAACATCGCCTACAATATGTTCTCCCAGGGCATAGATCCGGGTCTTAAGATCGAAAACGTTAACGAGATGATAGAGCTCTATGAGCGCTGCTGCAAGATCGCGGTACATCCCCGTCATCCTTACGCGGGCAAGCTGGTATTTACCGCCTTCTCGGGATCTCATCAGGATGCCATCAACAAGGGCGTGAAGGCCATGAAAGAGCGCCATCCCGACACCTGGGAGGTTCCCTACCTGCCCATCGATCCCTCGGATATCGGCAGGGAATACGAGCCCATCGTCCGCATCAATTCACAGTCCGGCAAGGGCGGAGTTGCCTTTGTCATGGACACCTACTTCGGATTCAAGATGCCCAAGGGCATGCACAGGGAGTTTGCCGGGGTCATCCAGGGCATTACGGAGCGCCAGGGAGAGGTATCTCCCGACCTTATCATGGCCACCTTCAAGAAGGAATACCTGGATGCAAAGGAGCCTCTCCACTTCAGAAGGCTGCGTGTTGACGATCTCTCCGACGAGACGGATTCCGAGTTCGATACAAAGGTAAATGTAGTCTGCACTCTCAACGATGTGGAAAAGAGCTTCGAGGCAGTGGGCAACGGCCCCATCGATGCGGTACAGCGCGGACTCATGGAAATGTTCGGCATAAAGATAAAAATTCTGGACTACGAGGAGCATGCGCTCCAGTCCGGTTCCACCTCACAGGCAGCGGCATACATCCACATGCTGGATGCGGACACCGGAAACGTAACCTACGGCGTGGGCGTTTCCTCGAACATCACCAGAGCCTCCGTCAGAGCAATATTCTCGGCGGTTAACAGGCTGGGGCTTGCCAAATGAAAAAACCTGCGGCCATAATTGCACTTGTGCATCTCATCATCACCTTTTTTACGGATCCCCTGGTGTTTGAGGCGCTGAAAGACAGGGCATGGACCGCCCTTGAGAGCGAAAAGCTGGTAAATTACCTGGCATGCAAGGCCTGCCTTCTGGTCCTGCTTTTTCTGATCTGGAATACACTGCTTACCCTCGGCCGGGATCTGGCAGTCTCCATAAAACAGAAAAAGCTTATGGGGGAAGGGGTCAGTGAGGCTTACAAAGTGGCCGGATACGCCCTGATCTATCTGATCCCCATAATCGCGGTGATGATATTCAAGCTTCCCGAGGGCTTTCTTTCCAATGATGAAAGGCTCATCTTTCAGGAGGCGTCGCAGCTTAACAACTACACCTGGTTTTACTACCTTACCACCTGGTATTACATCATCTGTATGATGCTGATACCCGCCTGGGTGGGGCCCATCCTGGTAAAGGTAGCGATTCAGGTCATCACCTGCGGCTACTGTGTTTACAGGGCCCGGGGCTGTGTGAACAAAAAGCGGGCATACCTGGTGTATCTGCCTTTCTTTTTATTTCCGGTGCTGGCCTACACCACATCGGCTCACAGGATACCCGTATACTACCTGATCTATCTGTTGTTTGCCGTAAAGCTGGCAGCTGACCGATACGAAAACAAAGCTCCGGATACACCGGAGATAGCGGTGCTTTTCTTTGCATCGGCCCTTATCACCCAGTGGCGTACGGAGGGCATATACATGGCTCCTCTCGGGGTGATACTGGTGATGCTGGCCTACCCCGGCCATGTCACCTCAGACGGTAAGCCGGTGTGGAAAAGGATCCTTGGGCTTATAGCCATGGCTCTTTTGATCCAGTATGCCGTGCAGGTTCCACAGAACGGATTCATCCCCACCAGGATGGACGACAAGGCACAGAACAGGATGGGGCCCTTCTGGGCTTACACCATCACCAACATGTACCGCAACGGCCTGGACCTTGAGAAAAACGCGGCCGACATGGAAAAGGTGTACCGCTTCCTTGACAAAGATGTGCTGCGGTCCATAAACGAGGATCTGGGAGACATCAATTACGAGGATACCCTCATACTTTATTATCCCGGTTATACCGGCGTCATAGAGGGCGGAGATTACGAGACTTACGTTGAGGGCTGCACCAACATTTTTAAAAACAATCCCGATGTCTTTCTCAGGACCAGATGGGGAGCCTTTAAATACGCGGCGCTGCCCTATCATATAGGCACTGACGCAGATGGTATAGTCGGCCTTATAAAGCTCGGATTTTCCGTGTTCAAGTCCCTGTCCTACAACCTTTTCATCCCCTGTATTCTGGCGGTGATATTCTGGGCAGTGACACTCATCCGAAAAAAGTGGCTTTATTTCTTCCTCATGTCGGGGTTGATCTGCCATTGGTTCATCGTTTACATACTGGCACCGGCGTCTTATTTCAAATACTATCTGCCGGTGTACATGATCGCATATTTTGCGCTTATCGCGCGTCTGGCAGGAGAGCATGATACAGGCAAACAGGCTGGATAACGGCTTTTTTAAATATCAAAAGGAATTCGAGGACGCCGCACTCAGAGTGCTGCGCTCGGGCTATTACGTCCTGGGCAAAGAGGTGGAGAGCTTCGAAAATGAGTTTGCCGCCTACATCGGTTCAAAGTACTGTGTGGGTGTGGACAACGGGCTCAACGCTCTCAAGCTGGCCTTCAGGGCTCTGGGGATCGGCCCCGGGGACGAAGTAATAACCCAGGCAAGCACCTACATCGCCAGCGTCATGGGGATCAGCATGAACGGGGCAACTCCCGTCCTTGTGGAGCCCGATGAGTATTACGGCCCCGATCCCAAAGCCGTTGAGAAGGCTATAACCGAGAGGACAAAGGCGGTGCTTGTGGTACATCTCTACGGCCAGTGCTGCAAGATGGATGAGATCACCGAGATTTGCCGTGCTCATTCACTTAAGCTGGTCGAGGACTGCGCCCAGAGCCACGGCAGCGATTTTGACAACAAGAGGACCGGTACCTTCGGGGATGTGGGCTGTTTTTCCTTTTATCCCACAAAGAATCTGGGAGCCTTCGGCGATGCCGGGGCGGTTACCACCGATGATCCGGAGCTTGATAAAAAATTCAGGGTGCTGAGGAACTACGGCTCCGAAAAGCGTTACCACAATATGGTGGTAGGTGAGAACTCCAGGCTGGACGAGCTTCAGGCCGCACTTTTGCGTGTGAGGCTTTCCCACCTTGACGAGATAAACGCCGAGAGGGCCGAGATAGCCGCAGCCTACGGCAGGCTAATTGACAATCCCCTTATAACCCTTCCCACCGTAAGGGAGAAGGGCAGCAGTGTATGGCATCAGTACGTGATCCGCTGCGACAGAAGGGATGAGCTCAAAGAATATCTGGCAGAGCAGGGAGTGGGAACCATCATCCACTATCCCATACCTCCCCATCTTTCACAGGCCTACGCGTATCTGGGGCATAAAAAGGGTGATTTTCCCATCACCGAGAAATACGCGGACACTGTGCTTTCCCTGCCGATGTTCACGGGCATGACGAAAGAAGAGATCGAAAAGGTTGCCGAAGCGGTCAACTCATTCAGATAAGGAGACTTAATTTGGGCAGTATTCAGGATACATACAAAATACTGGAATTCAAGGAATTCGGAGACGAGAGGGGTTCTCTTGTGGTGGCCGAGGGCGTCACTGACGTTCCCTTCGAGATAAAGAGAGTGTTCTACATGTACGGCTCCGACCCCGACATCGTTAGAGGACATCACGCCAACAGGGTCTCCGAGTTCGTGCTAATAAATGTCAGCGGAACCTCCAGGGTCAGGATAGACAACGGCAGCGAGGAAGTGGTGGTAGAGCTTGACAAGCCCAGGATGGGGCTATACCTTGCTCCCATGGTGTGGAAGGATATGTACGATTTTTCCCCGGATTCGGTGCTTCTGGTGCTGGCCAGCACCCATTTTGACGAGAGCGAATATATACGCGATTACGAAGAATACAAAAGAGAGATAAATGAGTAAGATTTCCATAGTGGTGCCCGTGTACTACAACGCCGACACCCTTGAGCTCCTCTACGAGGACATGAAAGCCAAAATACTGGACAAGCTGGGGGACTACGAGATAGTCTTTACCGACGACGGCTCAAAGGACGAATCCTGGGATATCATGAACGGGATCGCCGACAGGGATCCCCATGTCAAATGCGTGAAGCTCTCCCGGAATTTCGGCGAGCATGCTGCCCTTCTGGCGGGGCTTTCCCAGTGCAGCGGCGACTGCGCCGTCACAAAACAGGCGGATCTTCAGGAGGATTCCTCCATCATACTCGAGATGTACGAGAGCTGGAAAAAGGGCAACAAAGTGGTCCTGGCCGTGAGAGAGGGCAGGGACGAGCCCTTCCTGAAAAAGTTCTTTGCATCGATCTATTACAAGATAATCCACAAGATCGTTAACGAAAATATGCCGGTGGGGGGCTGCGACTGCTACCTTATAGACCGGCAGGTGATAAAGGTGCTGGAGCTCCTCGATGAAAAGAATTCATCCCTCACCCTTCAGGTGCTCTGGGCCGGTTTTAAAACAGACCATGTCTATTTCCACAGGCGGGACCGTGAGATCGGAGTCTCCAGATGGACCCTTTCGAAAAAGGTCAAGCTCGCCATGGATTCCATGCTCAGCTTTTCCTATGTGCCCATCAGGATGATGAGCGCCCTGGGAGTGATCTTTTTCATCGCTTCCATAATCTGGATAATTGCAGTGTTATACGAGACCCTTGCTGTGGGCACTCCCGTTCAGGGCTGGGCTTCCCTTATGTGCCTGGTGCTTTTTTCATCGGGCATCATAATGATAATGCTGGGCGTGATCGGAGAATATGTGTGGAGGACCCTTGACGCCTCAAGGAACAGGCCTCCTTTTGTGATCGATGAAGTCAGGAGCGGGGACAGTTGATCGTAGCCCTTAAGATGTGTGCCCATATCGCACTGTGGGCGCTGATCGTTTTGTTCAACTTCATACTGTGGTTTTTGTTCGGATTGCTGCTGACAGGCAGAAATGAAAAAAACAGGAGCATCGCCTTCACGGTGCTGGTGGGATTTTTTCTCTACTACAGCCTGTTCACCTTGTTTGCCCTGCCGGTCATGTACAGGTGGAGACCCCTGTCCATGCTTGCAGCCCTTTGGGGAGGGGCAGTGGCGGTGATATGCATCCTATCCCTGATCCTGAACCGCAGGGTGATAAAGCCCATGTTCGCGGAACTTTTTAAGTCCGTATGGGAGCACAAGGCGGTCTGCATCATACTGATACTCGGAGTGGCGATCCAGCTGGGAGTGGTGCTGTATTCCTATCAGTTCACTCTGGATGCGGCCTACTATGTGGCAAACGTGACCACAAGCCTTCGCACCAACTCTCTGGGGATATACAACCCCTACACAGGGGACTGGCAGGATCACTTTGAGATGCGTTACTTTTTTGCCACCTACGCCTACCAGGATGCGGTGATGTGCAGGTGGCTGGGGACTCATGCCCTGATCCAGACAAAGATAATAATGGCCTCAGCGGTCATAATACTCACCAACATGGTATGCTATCTGACCGCAAAGGAGCTTACGGAGGGAAAGGAAAGGGCGGTTCCCGTTCTGACCCTGCTTTTTGCGGGGCTCATCAACTTCTTTTTCATCACCATTTACACCACCTCAGCCTTTCTTCTGACCCGTACCTACGAGGGAAAGAGCATCCTGGCCAACATAGTCCTGCCGATGCTGCTATTGCTCTTCATCAGGAGCGTAAAGGCCGGAAAGACCGAGGGACTGCTGTTCTTTGTGGTCTGCATCGGCTCCACGGTCATTTCAAATACTTCGAACATGCTGGTGCCTGCGGCCCTGGCAGTGCTTTTTGTGCCTTATATAGTAAGGCTCCTTGCAAAGAAACAGGTGAAGGAGGCGGCCAAAAATACAGCAGTCATGGTAATGTGCATGCTTCCGGGCATAGTGCTGGCGCTTGTGTATGTGGCCTATGTAAAGGGCATGTTCGTGTTTTATACCTACCCGAGGTGATCCGGCTCATAAAGAGTCAAAGCCATATGTGCTTGATAACGGGGTCCGGGTAGAGTAGGATATAGTGTAGTGATAAAGGCCGGAAGGCGCGGAGGTACACATGTATAAGGATGACAGGATCGTAATAGGACAGGCAGGGGATACCGAGGTAGCCATCCTGCCGCGTATGGCTAACCGCCACGGTATTGTGGCAGGTGCCACGGGTACGGGAAAGACAACAACCGTCAAGGCCCTTGCCAAAAGCTTTTCGGATGCGGGAGTTCCCGTGTTCATGGCCGACGTCAAGGGTGATCTGGGAGGCATGAGCGACATCTGTCCCGTGAACTTCTGGGACGTATATGGAGAGGCGGGACTGCCCCTTCGCACCACCGTAACGGAGATGGGGCCCATACTTCTTTCAAGGATACTGGGGCTTACGGACATTCAGTCCGACGTGCTCAAGGTCCTGTTCAGGATAGCTGACGACGAGGGACTCCTTCTGATAGACACAAAGGATCTGAGGTCCTTTATGGCCTATGTGAGCGAGGACCCTAAAAAATACGCTTCCTACGGAAATATAGCAAAGCAGAGCCTTTCCGCAATGACAAGAGCGGTGGTGGCCATAGAGTCCGAAGGCGGGGATACCTTCTTCGGAGAGCCGGCTCTGAACCTGGGAGACTGGATCTGCACCGACAACAAGGGCATGGGATATGTGCAGGTGCTGGACTGCCGCAGACTCATAAGAAACCCCGTCATGTATTCCACCTTTATGCTGTGGATGCTGACGGAACTGTTTGAAAGCCTTCCCGAAGTGGGAGATCCCGAAAAGCCCAAGGCCGTATTCTTCTTTGATGAGGCCCACACTCTTTTCTCAAACGCTCCCAAGTACCTGATGAGCTCCATAGAGCAGACCGTAAAGCTCATCAGATCAAAGGGCATAGGACTTTACTTTATATCCCAGAGTCCTGCGGACATACCCGACGGAGTGCTTTCACAGCTGGGCAACAAGATCCAGCATGCCCTCCATGCCTACACCCCCACCGATCAGAAGGCGGCAAAGGCGGCGGCCTCATCCTACAGGGTGAATCCCGCATTTGACACCTACGAGGCCCTGACCACCATGGGAGTGGGAGAGGCGCTGGTATCCGTTCTGGACGAAAACGGAGCCCCCACGGTGGTGGAGAGAGTAAAGGTTGATCCCGGTGAGCTCACGGGAGCCATAGATGACGCAAAGCGCGAACAGAAGATAAGAGAGAGCCTTCTCTATACGAAATATACCGAGAGTTATGACAGGGATTCCGCCTACGAATTCCTGGAGCGCAGGAACCTGCAGCTGGAAAGCGAAGCGCAGCAGGCGGCGGCGCAGGCCGAGGCGGCTAAGAAGAACAGCGCCTTCGGTAAAGAGGTGAAAAAAGCAGCACAGAGCACTGCCAAGACCACAGCGGGAACCGTGGGGCGCCAGGTCGGAAACGTCATCGGATCCTCGGTGGGAGGCAAGTTCGGAAAGACCCTGGGCGGTAACGTAGGTGCCGCACTGGGACGGAATCTGCTGGGTATACTGTTTAAAAAGTGAGGTGGAATATGGCTGATAAGATCACAAACTACAAATGTCCGGCTTGTACGGGCCCCCTGCATTTCGCAGGAACATCGGGAAACCTTGAGTGTGAATACTGCGGCAGCAGTTTCACGGTAAAAGAGGTGGAGGATCTCTACGCCAACGCCGACGCCAATGCTGAGGCCGCAATGGCAGCGGGCAACGACGAGTGGGAGCAGCTGGCCGAGGAATGGAGCGGCGGCGAAGGAATGAAGGTCTACAAGTGCCCTTCGTGTACGGCGGAGCTTGTATATGACGAGACTACCGCAGCCACAAGCTGTCCTTACTGCGGAAATCCCACCATCGTTCCGGGACAGTTCTCGGGCATGCTGAAGCCTGATTTCATCATTCCCTTCAAACTGGAAAAGAGTGCGGCGATCCAGGCCCTGAAGAACCATTACGGAAACAAGACCCTGCTTCCCAAGGCCTTCAAGGACCAGAACCACATAGAGGAGATAAAGGGACTTTACGTTCCATTCTGGCTCTACGACGGTATCGCCAGCGGCGACATGACCTACGAGGGCCGTAAGATAAAGACCGAGAAAAAGGGTGAATACGAGATAAAGACCATCGACCACTATGATGTGGCCAGAAAGGGTGATCTGAAGTTTGAAAAGATCCCCGCCGACGCATCCTCAAAGATGCCCGACGATCTGATGGATTCCATTGAGCCCTATGATTACTCGGCACTCACCGATTTCTCAAAGGCATATCTGGCAGGCTATATAGCCGACAAATACGATGTCTCCGCCGAGGATGACGCGGTCAGGGCAGTGGCAAGAGCCAAGGCCAGCACCCGCAGGGCGCTGAAGGCCGACGTCACGGGCTTTGACGAGGTGGAGGAAAAGACCGGCAACGTAAACGTTAAGCAGGGTAAGATAAGCTACGCACTCTTCCCCGTGTGGCTGCTGAACACCAAGTGGAACGGCGAGAATTATATGTTTGCCATGAACGGCCAGACCGGAAAGCTGGTTGGAGACCTTCCCGAGGACAAGAACAAGGCAACCACCATATTCCTGGGAATCCTGGCTGCATGTGTCATCCTGGGATACCTCCTCTTCGAGTCCTTTATCGGAGGCGCCGTTGTGGGTGCCATCCTTGCCTTTGTTATAGTAGGGGGCATGAAGAGTGCATTAAAGAGTGTTCACACCGCATCCGCGGCCGACAATTATTCCGATGTGGCCGGCGTGAATGTGACTCACCGGCAACAGAACTTTACCCATCAGACTACAGAGAAGCGTAAGATTGAGAATAATTGAGGTGTGAGATGAAGGTCAGTGACAATATAAAATACGCAGGCGTTGCCGACAGGGATCTGGAGCTTTTTGAGAGCCAGTACCGGCTTCCCAACGGAATGCTCTACAATTCATATGTGATACTCGATGAAAAGATCGCGGTAATGGATACCACAGACAAGAGGGGCGTTGATGAGTGGCTGAAAAATGTGGCGGCCATCCTGGGCGACAGGGAGCCGGATTATCTTGTGATCCATCATCTGGAGCCGGATCACTCCGCAGGCATCCTTGCCCTCCACGAAAAATACCCTTCCATGAAGCTGGTGGGAAACGCCATGACCTTCCGTCTGCTTCCCCAGTTCTTTGAGAAGGACCTCTCCTCACTTTATGTGACGGTTGCGGACGGGGAAAGCCTTTCCCTGGGAAGTCATGAGCTCACCTTTTACACCGCGCCCATGGTTCACTGGCCCGAGGTCATGGTGAGCTATGAGTCGTCGGAAAAGGTGTTGTTTTCGGCGGATGCCTTCGGTAAGTTCGGAGTTGAGACCGACACCGAGGACTGGGCGTGCGAAGCCCGCAGATATTATTTCAACATAGTGGGCAAGTACGGCGCCAATGTACAGATGCTTCTGAAAAAGCTGGCGGGAGCCGATGTAAAGGTGATCTGTCCCCTTCACGGTCCCGTTCTTGACAGGGATCTGGACTACTATCTTGGGATATACAATACCTGGAGCAGATACGAGAGCGAGGACAAGGGCATATTCATAGCCTGCGCTTCCATTCACGGAAACACCCTTGAGGCTGCTCATTTCCTTGAAGAGCAGATAAAGGCAGTAAGCCCCGACACAAAGGTGGTCCTCACGGATATCTGCCGCAGCGATGTGGCCGAGGCGGTTGAGGATGCCTTCAGGTACGACCGCATGGTACTTATGGCTTCTTCCTACAATGCAGGGCTCTTCCCGCCCATGGAGGATTTCCTCCATCACCTTGCGGGAGATAAGTACTGCAAGAGAAAGGTGGCCATAGTCCAGAACGGAACCTGGGCTCCCAGCGCGGCCAATACCATGAAGAAGATCCTTGAGCCCCTTGAGGATATCACCTACGTGGGAGATGTGGTGACCATAAAGACTACAATGAATGCGGAAAACAAAGAACAGCTGAAGCAGCTGGCGGGAAGTCTTGTATAGGAGGTTATTATGCAGCAGCCCGATGAAGAAATGAGTGTTGATATTGAGCTTGAGGACGGCACTAACGTCCACTGTGAAGTGCTCACCGTCCTGGAAGTAAACGGACAGGACTATGTGGCGCTTGTACCCGACGGACAGGATGACGCCGAAGAGGTGGATGTCTGGTTTTACGAGCTCATAGAGGATCCCGAGGACGAGAATGCAGAGCCCGAGCTTCGCTACATAGAGAGCGACGATGTATACGAGGCCGTTGCGGATAAGTTCGACGAGTACCTTGACGAGCTTGAATACGATGAAGCAGAGTGAGGAAAAACCTGTCAGGCTCACAAGGATAGACATCGCCAGGGGAATAGCCATTTTTCTGGTGGTGTTGGGGCACGCCCTTCCGACCGGGGGGGATGCCAAAAGATACGTGTATTATTTTCACATGCCCCTGTTCTTCCTTATTTCGGGCCTGCTTCTTAAGGCTGAAAAACCTGCTTCTTTTGGGGAAGCCCTTTCCGTTTTCGGAAAAAAGCTGCGGGCCTATTACGTACCCTACGTGGTTTGGGGACTGATCTACGCGCAGTTTGGTCTTGAAAACATTTTCAGGATACTCTACGGCAGCCGCCCTGCCATAATGGATGCGGACAGTGTGTCATCTCTCTGGTTCCTGCCGGTGATGCTTCTGGCAGCCCTGTTATGTCCGCCCCTTCTTTCATTAGCCCAAGGCACCGGGCACCCCATGGTGCTGACAGGGGTGTGCGCAGCGTGTCTGTTTGCGGTATCACTTCTGCTCCCGGGGATGGATAAGGGTTATCCCTTGGGCTTTGACATTGCCCTGGCGGGAGCTGCCTTCATGCTGCTGGGCCGTATGATAAGGCCTCTGACTGATGTTCTTGTGAACAGAAAAAAGCTCACGGTCATTCTGGCCATGGCTTTTTCTGTTTTGTTTGTATTAAGTGTTCTGTTTCTTACGCCGGCGGACATGCATGTGGAGATGTACAGGGGAGGTTACGGAAATCTTTTCTTCTTCTTCCTCAACGCCCTGTCCGGCAGCTTCGCGGTGATACTCTGGGCCATGGCGGCCGACAGCCTGCCCTTTAAGGGCGCCGCGGTGTATGTGGGACAGAATACCCTGGGCATACTTTTGATCCACAGGCGCATGGTAAAGGCGGTGACTGAGTGGATGAAGGCTTATCCTTACATGGAGACTCATCCCCACTTAAGAGCTCTGGCTGCCGCTTTATGTACCCTTGTCCTGTCTCTTTTGATAAACGGACTGATAAAGCTCTGCCTGCCGGAACTTGTGGGGGCGCGGCGCAGTTTACAGACAAAAAAGTGAAAGAATAGGTAGACGATATGATCGGCGTATGCGGATTTCTTGCAACCGGCTCCAGCGCGGTGCTGGATTATCTTAAGGAATTTGACGAGCTCTGTGTTCTGGACAGAGATGAGTTTCTGCTCCTCTACTATCCCGACGGGCTTGAGGATCTGGACTATCACCTCAACGTGAACTGTTCAAAATATATCTCGAGCACGGTGGCCATCGAGAGGTTCAGAAGGGCACTGTACAATCTTTACCGCTACAGCGGCAATAAAAAGACCGGCAGGGCCATGATAGATGCGGGTGAGGATTTTATAAAAAAGATCACCCAGGTTAAGTGGACCGGACGATCCAACATGGATTTCCAGCTGGACTGCCCACCCTCCTACAAGGGCTTCGACCACCACAGGTTCGGCATAAAGCTGCTGAGAAAGACCATTGTGACTCCCCTGTCCAGAAAACTTAAAAAGACCGTGGGCCTCGGCCTTCACGACATGGAGTTTGCCATGAATCCCGAGGGCTTCGACGACGCGGCAAAGGAGTTCATCCACCGGATCGAAGAGCTCATGGGAGCTGATTTTTCAAAAGAGATAGTGCTGAACCAGCCTTTCTGCGGCAACAATCCCCAGAAGGGCTTCAAGTATTTTGACAATCCCAGGGCCATAGTGGTGGACAGGGATCCCAGGGATCACTACCTCTTTTCCAAGAGATTCCTGCTGAACAAGGCAGGCCCCATTCCCGTGGAATCCGCCGAAAAATACGTAAAGTACTATCGCGCACAGCGCATGGACAGGGGATATACAGCCGACGATCCCAATGTGCTGAAGATCCGCTTTGAGGATATGATCTACGACTACGAGGCCACCACGGAAAAGATCCGTAAATTCGCGGGCCTTGAGGGATTAAAGAGCGCCCACAGATATTTTGCGCCGGAGCTTTCCATAAACAACACGCAGATGTTCAAACGTTTTCCCGAGCACGAGGAAGAGGTAAGATACATAGAAAAGGAGCTTCCGGAATTTCTCTATCCCTTTGAGAAATACGGAGACATAAAGCCGGACGGAAAAATGTTCTACGGCCGTTCGCCTTTGAACAAACGATGAAAAAGCAGAGCAGAACCAAAAATTCCATTCTGAATCTGGTGACCAGCGTGTTCGGGCAGTTTTTGATAATAGCCCTGAACTTTGTCACAAGAACGGTTTTCATCAAGGTACTGGGCAAGCAGTATCTGGGTATCAACGGACTGTTTTCGGATATCCTCTCCATGCTGGCGCTGACGGAGCTTGGCATAGACACTGCCATGAACTTCAAGCTCTACAAGCCTCTGGCCCAGGGTGATGAAAAGAGGGTCAGGCTCCTTATGAAGTTCTACCGCAACGCATATACGGTGGTGGGCTTCGTAATACTTTTCCTGGGACTGGGACTGATACCCTTCCTGCATCTGTTCATAAAGGATTACGATTCCCTGGGGAAACTTGGGATAAATGCATCCCTCATCTTTGTGATGTATCTGATGCAGAGCGTGTCATCCTACTTTTTCTTTGCCTCCCGTTCCGCCATAGTCAAGGCGGATCAGAAGAGCTACATGCTCAATGTGGCGGGATATGTGGTGACACTTGCCACCAACCTGGCACAGATCGCGGTACTGCTGATATCAGGGGATTTCATACTTTACACCGGCTGTGTCATAATCTTTGTGATAATAAAGAACTTCATCAATGCAGCCATCGCAAAGAAGTATTATCCCTATGCCTTTAAAAGGGAAAAGGACAGCCTTGATAAGGCCGAGGTAAAGGATATCTTCAAGGACCTGGGGGCCCTTTTCGTATACAAGATCAATTCCGTGGTGGTAAAGGCCACGGACAACATGGTGCTCAGTACCTTCATCGGTCTGGAGATCGTGGGTATGTATTCCAATTACCTGATGATCTACTTTGCGGTTAAGAGCGTGGTACAGAAAGCCTACATGGCTGTGAAGGCCAGCATGGGCAATCTCTTTGCCGTGGCCGACACGGAGGAAAAATACCGCTTCTTTGAGGTAATGAACTTTATCTCCGCACTGCTTTACGGCACGGCCTGCGTGGGCATAGCGGTGCTGGCAAACGAGTTCATACTCCTGTGGATCGGTGAGAGCTATGTGATACCCGAACCTTTTTCGCTGCTGGTGGGCATTGAGACACTGTTCATGGGACTGAAGTACAACCTGGGACAGGTTAGGAACGTCACCGGAGTCTTCAGGCAGATGTGGTTCAGGCCTGTCATCGGCATAATCGTGAATATTGTTGCCTCGGTGGGACTGGTGCAGGTCATCGGTATCTACGGAGTTGTGTTGGGAACCATCCTGTCGGATATCTTTTCCAACTTCATGGTGGATCCTTCCGTCATCCACAAGTATGCCTTTGACAATTTCCGTCCGGTGTCGGAATATTATATCAGGAACGCCAAGTACGGCGCGGTGCTTCTGGTCACCGGCCTGGCAGACAGATTCATATGCATGAACCTTTTCACGGGACATGGGATAGTATCCTTTGCGGTGCACACACTGATCTGCGGTGCATCCGTCCCGGCGGTCTTTTACCTTGTCTTCGGCAGGAGACATGAGTGCATCTATCTGATAAACATCGGAAAGAGACTGCTGAAACGAAAAGTGTGATAATAATTATAAACGGAGGAAAAAATGAAAACCGGAACAACATGCGTACAGGGTGGTTATTCCCCCAACAACGGAGAACCCAGACAGATTCCCATCATCCAGTCCACGACCTTCAGGTATGAGACAGGAGAGGCCATGGGCAGGCTTTTTGACCTGGAGGCTTCAGGCTATTTCTACTCCAGGCTTCAGAACCCCACCAACGATATGGTGGCAGCAAAGATAGCAAAGCTTGAGGGCGGTGTGGCAGGTATGCTCACATCCTCCGGACAGGCGGCAACCTTCATGTCCGTGTTCAACATATGCGAAAACGGAGGCCACGTGGTGGCAAGCTCGGCCATATACGGCGGAAGCTTTAACCTTCTGGATGTCACCATGAGAAAAATGGGCATAGAGACCACCTTCGTATCCCCTGACTGCAGCGATGAGGAGCTGGAGGCCGCATTCAGGCCCAACACAAAGGTTGTATTCGGCGAGACCATCGCAAATCCGGCCCTTGCTGTACTTGACATAGAGAGATTTGCAAAGGCAGCCCATGACCACGGAGTTCCCCTTATCGTGGACAATACCTTCGCAACTCCCGTAAACTGCCGTCCCATAGAGTGGGGAGCCGACATAGTAACCCACTCCACCACAAAGTACATGGACGGACATGGGGCAACCCTCGGGGGTGTCATAGTCGACGCCGGAAAATTTGACTGGATGGCTCATAAGGACAGGTATCCCGGGCTCACAACTCCCGACGATTCCTACCACGGCATAACCTATGCCGAGAAATTCGGAAAGGAAGGAGCCTTTATCACAAAGTGCACAGCCCAGCTCATGAGGGATTTCGGATGTATGCCCGCGGCGGTCAGCAGCTTTATGCTGAACCTGGGGCTTGAGTCCCTGCATGTGCGCATGAAGCGCCATGTGGAAAACGGACAGGCAGTGGCAGAGTTCCTCGCCGGCAGCGACAAGGTTGATTACGTAAGCTATCCCGGACTCAAGGGTGATAAATATTACGACCGCGCCATGAAGTACATGGGCAACGGAGGCTGCGGAGTTGTTTCGTTTAATCTCAAGGGAGGCCGCAAGGCAGCCGAGACCTTTATGAACAGCCTCAAGCTGGCCGCCATAGAGACCCATGTGGCCGACGCACGCTCCTGTTGTCTCAATCCCGCCAGCACCACTCACAGACAGATGACGGACGAACAGCTTGAGCAGGCCGGTATCCCCGCGGGACTTGTACGGTTCTCCTGCGGACTTGAGGATATAGACGATCTTCTGGCTGACATTGCCGGGGCATTGGAGAAGGTATAATGACATACACTGAAATGGTTGAAAAAATAAGAAACGTATACGAGTATGCCGACGCCCGCAATATCTTCGAGCATATAGCCATGCAGATAAACATCTCCGGGGACGGAGCGGGGATAATGTACATGGAGGTCGCAGACCGTGCCGTAGTGGTCGAACCCTACGACTACAAGGACAGGGACGGAGAGATCTTCATAGAGGGCAAGAACGTGGATGAGCTGCTGAATTCGGGACTGACCCTTGATGAGGCAAGGGACAGGGGACTTATACGCTACGTGGGCAGCGAAAAGAAGCTCAGGGCCCTTAGGAACCTGGTGGTCCGGAAGAAGAACAGGCGTAAAACTAATTAAACATAAAAGGTAAAACGGCAGGCGCGGCACTCATGGCAGAGAGCAGCGCCTGTTTGTCGCTGCAGAGGTTAAAGTAATAGAGGCACCACTTCTCTTCGTAGCTTAATTTGCCGTATTTCTCATCTTTTTCGGGGTCTGTGTAATGAAGCAGGAAATCTGCAAGACGCTCCGCGGGATCCAGGGGCTTTCTGTGGCCGAAGGCTTCGATATCCACCTTTGACAGTGCATTCAGGATCTGGGGATTTATATCATAATTTCTGGCTATCACGTCCAGATAATCGGGATTCAGGCTCTTGTACCTGCGGTTTTCGAGATGGGAATAAGCTCCGATGGATACACCTATCCAGGAGGCGACTACTCGCTGGCCGTAGCCTTTGACGTGTCTTAACATCTTGAGGTAACAATGGACGGGCAAAAACTTCATAAGTACAACTCCTTGTCTGCCATCCATTATACTATACCATATGTAGAAATACGATATATCTGTTGTATAATACCCCGAGCCGGCGCGGAGAGCTACCGGTCAAAGACGCAGCGGCCCGAAGCCCCGCAGGGAAGATAAAGGGAACTCTTTGTCACGGGGAGTCCGACCTCGTCGGAGGAAACGGAGCCTTTGAAACGGTGGGCCACTGTTCTGCCCAGCATGTAGGAGAGCACCGAGGCCTGGAGGCCGGTGGTGTATGAGCTTATGAGAAAGAAGAGAGGGCTGTCCGAGAGTATGGGCAGGCACTTCTCTATGAGAGGGTACACGGAATTCTCGATCTTCCATACCTCGCCCTTGGGGCCCTTTCCGTAGGAGGGAGGGTCCATTATTATGGCGTCGTATTTATTGCCCCTGCGCTCCTCGCGCTCCACGAACTTGACGCAGTCATCCACCAGCCAGCGGATGGGGGCATCCGAAAGACCCGAAAGAGCGGCGTTTTCCTTTGCCCATGCGACCATACCCTTTGAGGCATCAACATGGGTGACGGCGGCGCCGGCAGCTGCGGCGGCCAGAGTGGCTCCGCCGGTGTAGGCAAAAAGGTTCAGGACCTTCACCGGCCGGTCTTTGGCCGCGTTTTTTATAATGGAATAGAACCAGTCCCAGTTGGCGGCCTGTTCGGGGAAAAGGCCGGTGTGTTTGAAGGAAAAGGGCTTCAGCACAAAGCGGAGGCTGTCGCGGCCCTCGGGGTCCGGAAGGTCGTAGGTGATCTCCCAGGTTTCGGGCAGATCAAAAAATTCCCATTCTCCTCCGCCCTTTGAGGAGCGGTGGTAGTGGGCATTTACGGACCGCCACAGCTTTTTGTCGGCTGTGGGAGGCCAGATGACCTGGGGATCCGGACGGCGGAGGATATAGCTTCCCCAGCGCTCCAGCTTGTCTCCCTTTCCCGTATCTATTACTTCATAATCTTTCCATCTGTCTGCTATAAACATATTTAGACCGATCCGTTAATATCCTTTACTGAAATAAAACCGTAGGCGCTCTCGGCACTTCTCAATGCACAGAGGATGGCCTCGCTCATAACCTCGGAGGCAAGGGTACCCACCAGGTCGATGTCGGCGCTGACATTGCCCACGGAAAGAGCATAGATGCTGTCGCCGTCCGCAGAGGTGTGGACCGGGCGGATGGATCTGGCAAATCCGTTGTGGGTCATGCCTGCGATCTTGCAGAGCTGGGACTTGTTGAAAGCGGCGTTTGTGATGACGGCGCCTATGGTGGTGTTGTCCACGAATCTGTTTTCATGTACCTCTATGCTCTGCTTCATGAGCTCTACGCTGTCGCGAAAACTCTTTTTATCCTCGGACAAAAGCCCCGCGATCTTTTGGCCTGTTTTGTGATCGAAGATATCACCCAGGGCATTTACTGCCACAATGGCGCCTATCTTAAGATCTCCCAGCTGAATGGCGTAGCTTCCGATGCCGGATTTCATGCAGGTCTCCATGCCGGCAAGCTTGCCAACGGTGGCTCCGCACCCGGCTCCGAAATTTCCGTCACGGTAATTGGGAGCCTCCATGGCTGCCTTTGCGGCCTCGTAGCCCATGGCGGGATCGGGGCGGACGGATTTATCGCCAACGGTGAGGTCGAAGATATCGGACTGGACCACAAGGGGAACCTTTGTGACGCCCACATCAAAGCCTATGTCATGCTCCTCAAGATAAGCCATGACTCCGTTTGCCGCACCGAGACCAAAGGCACTGCCGCCGCCCAGCACCACGGCGTGGACGATATTTGCGGCCGTAAGGGGGTTCAGCAGCTGGCTGTCTCTGGATGCGGGACCTCCGCCTCGAACATCCAGTCCGGCACACATGCCCTGTTCACTTACGAGTACGGTGCAGCCCGTACCTGCCTTTTCGTTTTCAACCTGCCCTATGCGCAGGCCTTCTATTGAGTTTATTGAAATTGTTTTTTCCATGATAGTAATGTATGATGATCAAGTTGAACGGACAATGCTTACGAAGCAGATTATATCACTTCCGGGAAGGGCGCACAATAATACCACGGATTCCCGTATTAGGTCGTGTCAATTCATCTGTTCGAAAGCTTTACCATGTGCTCTGTAGTATTTCCGACTTAAGGAACAAATTTCCCATAACATCTTTTTTTACAGCGTGCATTCTGTCCTTCCCAATCATATACGACAGATTTTGTCGCGTACATCCCAAAAGCTCGCAGGCTTCGGGGGTATCAAGCACGTTTTGGTGAAGGAAGGAAATAAAATCGTCTCTGCATACATTGAGTTTTTTCCCGAAGCTATACAGCCCTGCAGCGGGAATGTCTATTGAATCATTGAAGGTCGCGTAATATCCTCCGACGCCAAGTTTACAGGAATATAACAGAACAGGATTATTTATCACCTTCTCAACTTCCGGATCATCAAACAAAGAAAGATTGACCCTTTTTACTGAATTATCCGCAAAAAAACACATAAGTGAGGTTTCGCCGGATGGAAATACGTCCGTCAGATTTTTTTTCATTCGCAGCTTTATATAATCCGGCAGTATATCCGTTTCTTTTACCATGAGGTCATCCTGTGCACATTTTCCGTGTGATATCTCAAGGAATTTCATTTCATCGTAATTCTTTAATCTGTGGTTGTTCAGGATGGATCCGATATTCTGCCTTTCATTGGGAATGATCCTTTCACAGACCCACTTGAAACTGATATCCCTTGGAAT
>JAFYEL010000134.1 GCA_017544285.1 Lachnospiraceae bacterium
AATGAGTATCTTTCCTCGACGCCTAAGTATAACAGGCTCTATGAGGCCTTCGGCTGGGAGATCCCGGTGTACATCCACTGTCCTCTGATAACAGACGAGGAGCACAAAAAGCTTTCAAAGAGAAGCGGACACTCCTCCTACGAGGACCTTATCGAGCAGGGCTTTCTGTCCGATGCCATCGTCAATTTCGTGGCACTTCTCGGCTGGTCTCCCGAGGACAATACCGAGATAATGTCACTTTCCGAGCTCATCGAAAAGTTTGATTACAAACATATCTCAAAGAGCCCGGCGGTATTTGATTTCACTAAGCTCAAGTGGATGAATTCCGAGTACATCAAGGCGATGGATGAGGACAGCTTTTTCGCCTATGCAAAGGATGAGCTTGAGAAGTGTGTAAAGGGAGGCTGCGACTTGAAAAAGATCGCCGCCCTGGTTCAGAGCAGGATAGAGGTCTTCACCGACATCGACGAGATGGTGGATTTCTTTGACGCACTTCCCGAGTACGACATTGAGATGTACACCCACAAAAAGATGAAGAGCACGGCAGAGACTTCCCTGGATGTGTTGAAAAAGGTAAGGCCGCTTCTTGAGGCTCAGGAGGATTATTCCAATGACGCCCTCTACGATCTGCTCAGTGCATTTGTTGAAATGGAAGGGGTAAAGAACGGCTATGTGATGTGGCCCATCAGGACAGCGGTCTCCGGAAAGCAGACCACTCCCGGAGGCGCCACCCAGCTTATGGAGATCCTCGGAAAGGAAGAGACCTTAAAGCGTATCGACATCGGTATCGACAAGCTTGAAAAGGCCATTGCCGGATAAGGGATTCAGATAAAAAGGGGGTTTATGAAAACAGAATATGTACTGCCTCCCGGAGCGAGCGATGCGCAGCGGGAGGCAATAATACATGACACAGGTCCGGCCATGGTGGTGGCCGGCCCGGGTTCGGGCAAGACCTTTGTCATCACACATCGTATTCATTTTCTTGTTAAAAGTCTCGGGGTTTCTCCCGAAAACATTCTCGTTATCACATTTACAAAAGCCGCCGCAACCCAGATGAGGGAAAGGTGGAACAGGCTCTGTCCCGGAGAGGACGGGGTGGTCTTCGGAACTCTGCATTCCGTTTTTTACAGGATACTCAGATCCTCCGGAAGGTACCCGGGTATCGGCATACTTTCCGAGGCGAAAAGATCCGGAATACTGGGACAGCTCCTCTGCGATGAGGGCATTGAGAGCGACGACATGGCCGAGCTCAAAACCCTGATAGCAGCGGACATCAGCCGTTACAAGATGAGGCTTGCCCTGGACGGGGATTTTGTGCCCTCGGCGCTGGATCCGGACAGCTTCATGCGCATTTTTGAGGGCTACTGTCATGAACTGAAAAAGCAGGGACTCATGGATTTTGATGACATGGTGCAAAAGACCCACACCCTGCTGCTTAGGGACTCTGCCCTTCGTGCAAAGGTGAGGGACAGGTTTGGACATATCCTGGTGGATGAATTCCAGGATATAGACAGCCTTCAGTACGCCTGCATAAAGCTGATGCTGGGGAGGGAGAGGAACCTCTTCGTGGTGGGGGATGACGACCAGAGTATCTACGCCTTCCGGGGGGCGACTCCCGCCATCATGCTGGGGTTTGAAGATGACAATCCCGGAACAAAAAGGATAGTGATGGATGTCAACTTCAGATGCGCGCCCTGCATATCACAGGCGGCCTCAAGGCTCATCCTCAACAACAGCGAAAGATTGGAAAAGCTGGTGAAGAGCGGAAGGAATGAGGAAGGTATTGTAGAGCTGCCGGTTTTTGAGGGAAGGGAGCAGGAGCTTGAGTACATAGCAGGTATCCTTAAAAACAGGGGAGGCGAAAACGGTACGGCGATTCTGGCGCGGACCGGCAGAGAGTGCATTGAGGCAGGGGAATACCTGATGAAAAAGGGGATAGCCTGCATTATGAAGGAAAAGGCCAAAGACGTTTACGAGCATTTTGTTACAAAGGATGTAATGGCCTACTTTGCCCTGGCCCTGGGAGATGATTCCAGAGGAAATTTTCTGCGGATCATGAACCGGCCCTCACGTTTTATACCCAGGAAAAACCTGCCGGAGACCATAGACCTTGGAAAGCTTGCCGCAGTCGTAGGACTTTCGCCTCAGGCGGCCGGAAATGTTAAACGCCTCAAGCTTCAGTCTGCCATGCTGGCAAAATGAAACCCGAGGCAGCCCTTTGTTTTGTTGTCAATGTAATGGGATACGGCGGGTTTCTTAAGGAATATGAAAAGGAAAACGGAAGCGACCCCTCGGCATGGGATAAGGTCTTGGGGCAGCTAAAAGAAGAGGCCCGTTACTACGACAGCATCAGTCAGTGGCTGGAGGCCTCACGGGAGCGGGATATGAGAAAGGATAAGAGAAGAGAAAAAGAGGAGGAGCGGGGCGTGTTGATCTCAACCCTCCACGCCTCCAAGGGCCTGGAATTTGACAGGGTGTTCATCATAAATATCTGTGAGGGTGTTATTCCCTATAAAAGGTCCGTATCCGACAGTGCGGTAATGGAAGAACGGAGGCTTTTCTACGTTGGCATGACCAGGGCCATCAAGGAGCTTTACCTTTGCCGCACTTTAAAGAGCGGAGGCCGGGACAGGGAGGAGTCAAGGTTTATTGGCGAGATAGGTCTGCCTCAGGATCTCGGCTGTGGGAGTATAGCTAAGCCCCAGTAGTTCTGATGACTTTTTGCCGGAGCATACCACGCTCTCTTCTTTCGTAAGGGGGAAGGGCAGAGGGATCTGCCGCTCGTTTATCTCTTCGGTGGAAAGGGTGGCTCTTTTTACCTCTTTACCGACGGCATAGTCAAGCCTGTCGGCGAAGCTTTCGTAGCTTAAGATCTCATCCGGGCATATGTTGATGCACTCCCTTGAGGTGTCGAGAAGTGAGCAGCAGGCTAGTATTCCCCGGGCAACGTCGTATACGCTCACAAGCTGAAAACTGCCGGTGGAGTCCGAGGGCAGCAGTATCATCCCCGCATCGTCTATCCACTCAAAGAATATGCCTTCTCTGGGGGCGTAGTTTCCGGGACCGCAGATAAAGGATGGCCTCACTATGGTGTATCCCCTGTCTTTGGCGCATTCCTTAAGCTCCCTTTCAAGGAGGATCTTACCGGCAATGTAATCACCGGCGGCGCCGCCGAAATATCTGTCCTCGGTGGGAGAGGCTTCGGTCATGACCTCACCTGTGCCCCTTTTATACACATCGACGGTGCTTACAAAGATATACCGGTCAAAGCCGCCCCGCATGTTTTCGAATATGAGCCTTATGTCCCCCGGGGCGTAGGCGCAAAGATCCACCACAGAGTCATAGTGGATATCTGGCAGAGCTGCCAGAGCCTCCTTGTCGTGACGGTCGAGATGGAAAACCGTGGCATCCGGAACAGTGCAGGGGTGAGTGCCCCGGTTTATAAGAGTTATCTCATTGCTTTTGGCTGCCATTTCAGTGAATACCCGGCCCAGGAAATAAGTTCCGCCGATCACAAGTATTTTCATGTCACATACCTCCATGCGGTTTATTTTATCAATAATTAAGGGGACGTGTCCACAGAGTTGCAATTGTCACTCCCATTTATTGTCCCGATATGGTATAATATAGAGCAATACATACTGGTTACGATCCTTAAACAGTGCGATCCGTAAACTGAACGATTGGAGGGGCGGTATGAAAAAAAGGATACTCTCATTTCTGATAACTCTTGCACTATTGGCAGGCTGCATTCCCGAATGCGTACTGGCGGGGGCGGTGTCCTCCGATGACTGGACCGTCAGTGCCTTTGGCGATAACGGATTCTATGTCTACAGACACACAGCAGCGGATTCCTCCGAGGCTGAGAAGGTGACGGATAACGTCATTGATACGGGGGATTTTTATCATATCTATGCAAGCGTGGGCACCAGCTACTGCGGCCTTGCAATGATGCGTCTTGATTCCGAGTCAGACCCGACTCTTCCCCATCCCGGAAGCCAGGTGACCGACAGGGGATATTACGAGCTTTCATCTTCCACTTTTTCAAGCAGCGGTTATACCTATTTTCTGCCCGGCGAGGCTTCTACGGATTTTGAACATCAGTATGCCGACGGCACATACGAGGTTTCCGCAGGCATGCTCCTGGAATACCGGGACGGCAGCGATAAGCAGAAGCAGCACATAGCTCCCGGGTATTACAGGTTCGTATATTTCGGACGTGCGCATAAGATCATCAGGTATTCCGATGTTTACCGGGTTACCGATGACAATGGTATTTGCGGCTGCGTAGGCACCGTTGACGCTTCCTTTACCGATCAGAACGGAACAAAGGCTGATACCCTCCTTACCGACGGAACCTACAACATTACCTTTACAGGATTTAAAACCGTAAGCGGCGATAGTGTGGGAGCTCTTGAAAAAGTTTCCGTTTATGTCCGCACAAACAATTATTATGGAGCTATTCCCGCAGACGGGAGCGACAATGACAGCATCTGTTCATATGAGTTCGACAAGGAAAGGTGCATGTATGACGGGAAAGAGTATGCCGACGGGAGATCCCTTGAGACATCCGATACATCCCTGATACTTAAGAACTGTACTCCTCAATACATTAGTTCTTCGTCACTGGTCTCCATGGCCGACACAAACTCTGACTACAAGTACCGGTTTGTGATAAAGGGCAAGTATAACGGCAGAGATTATACCTTCCTGAGTACCGATACCGCATATGTGGAGTATCACGACAAAAATGCCCCCTCCTACGAGGTGGTCTACAAGTCCAACTATCCGGATGACGAAGAGAACCTTCCGGATGTGAAGGAAAAGAAGACAAAGGGCAGGAACTATCTGATCAAAGGAGCCGGAGTCTTTGAGGCGCCCTCGGGCTATGAGTTTGACCACTGGTGCACCGATAAGGATGACTCGGGAGATAAGTATGCCGCGGGAGCAAAATATACGAAGGATGACCCCCTTACCGTTTACGCCATGTGGAGAAAGACCAAAATGACGGTCAATTTCTTCCTGAACGGCGGAGCAAAAGTGGGAGACTACGAGGAGAGTATAGGGGATCTCGAAAAGGGTGACCCGGTAGAACTTCCACCGGCGCCTTCATTTTACGGATATACATTTGATGGCTGGGGGCTGGGAGAGACCCTGTACCAGCCGGGGGAATTCTATACCGTTGAGACAAACGCCAATTTCGTGGCAAAGTGGAACGCTCTGCCGGATCTTA
>JAFYEL010000135.1 GCA_017544285.1 Lachnospiraceae bacterium
AGAAGCTCTTCCTGGTGATCTATGAAGGAAGCGCACACCGCCCGGATAAGCCTTGACTGAACGCATACGGCCCAGTTCTGTACTGCGTAACCCCCGGGTTCCGGCTCATTGTTTTCCAGACCCCTGGCATACATCTTTTTCAGATAGTCGGCTGCGAAGGTGCATTCGGTATACAAATGTGAATCCTTATGCTCCGCAGTATACCTGTTATCCTCTACCAGCCGGAGCAGCTCCTCGTAGCTGAGGATACCCTTTTTGAACCCGTCCTCAATGTCCGCTGTGCTGTAGGCTATGTCGTCCGCAGCCTCCAGCAGATAGACAAGGGGATTGCGCCGGTCAAAGGTTCCGGTGCTTTGGGATATATCCTTAAACAGATCCTCATCCGCCTCAAAGTATCCCATCTTCTTAAGCCGGATATCACCGGCCTTTTTGTTTATGCCGTCCGAGGGCGTGGGGTACTTTATGATGGCACTCATTACTCCCTTTGTGAGGTTCATGCCGTTGTCGCCCACCAGATGGTGAAGTTTTGCCACAACTCTCAGGGACTGGGCGTTGCCCTCGAAATTCAGAAGATCCAGTTTCTGTCTTTCACTGAGATAGGTGCCTATGGGCTTTCCTTTGTAAAGACAGGTCTCAAGATTCGAAGCATACCACCCCCGGATAACGGTTTCTCCGAAATGCCCGAAGGGGGGATTTCCTATGTCGTGCAAAAGTCCGGCACACAGAAGGATGTCTGAAATATCCCTTGCCTGCGAAGGGCTTATAAGCCCTCTTTCCACCAAGAGATTCCCCGTGCTCTGTCCCAAAGACTTGGCGATTGACGAAACCTCCAGAGAATGGGTCAGCCTGGTCCTTACGAAATCGCTGGAATCCAGGGCAAAAACCTGGGTCTTGTCCTGAAGCCTCCTGAAGGAAGCGCTTCCGATTATCCTGTGATAATCCCTTTCGAATTCGGAGCGCTTGTCAGCGGCATCGGCAGGTCTGGAATGCTTTCTGATCCTTTCGCCGCAAAGCAGTTTTTCATAGCTCATCTTTTCCATGTCAGACTCCCGCTGCCTCCCTGATCACATCCACGATCATACTGATGGAATCCTTTTGGGGCGAAGCCTCCATGGCCTTAACATAATCATCCTTGGAGGAATACAGGTTTTTCACCGCCTGAAGAAGTGAAGCGTCGCTCATCTGCTCCTCCTGAAGAACTATGGAGTAACCCTTTTTCTCAAAGGACCGGGCGTTCAGTATCTGATCACCTCTGCTGGCTTCCAGTGAGAGGGGTATCAGAAGATTGGGCTTTTTAAGCGCAAGGATCTCACAGATCGCATTTGCTCCGGCCCGCGATATCACTATATCTGCCAGGGCAAACAGATCCTTCATCTGAGGGCCCACATACTCGTACTGGACATATCCGTCTCTGGAGTGAAGCGTGGGATCCAGCTTGCCCTTGCCGCAAAGGTGAACTATGTCGAAGGTCTTCATCAGCTCCGGAAGGATCCTTCGCACCGCCTCGTTTACCGATGCCGCACCCAGACTGCCTCCGGTCACCAGAAGTACGGGCTTTTCTCCGGAGAGTCCCGTAAAAGAAAGAGCCTCTTCCCTGCTGCCCTCAAAAAGCTGAGCCCTGACGGGAAGTCCCGTCACCAGTGCCTTACCCTCGGGAAGAGAAGCTGCCGTTTCGTCAAAGTTGCAGCACACCTTTTTCGCAAAGGGTATGGACAGCTTGTTGGCAAGCCCCGGCGTCATGTCCGATTCATGACATATCACGGGGATATGAAGGGAAGCCGCCGCATGCACCACCGGAACCGTCACAAAACCGCCCTTGGAAAAAACAACATGAGGCCTGAGCTTTTTTAAAATGCCCCGCGCCTCAGCAAAGCCCTTCATGGTACGGAAAGGGTCCGTAAAATTTTTTACGTCAAAATACCTTCGGAGCTTGCCGGAGGAGATACCGTAGTAAGGTAAACCTGCCTCTTTAACAAGCTCCGTCTCGATCCCGGCTTTTGAGCCGATATATGAGATTTCAAATCCGGCTTCCTTTAACGCGGGAAGCAGGGCAATGTTTGGTGTAACATGCCCTGCGGTCCCGCCGCCGGTAAGCACTATTCTTGCCATCAGCCAAGCCTCTTGATAAGTTCCTCTCTCTGCTCCTCATATCCCGGCTTACCAAGGAGGGCGAACATATTCTTTTTGTAGCTCTCCACACCGGGCTGGTTGAAGGGATTAACTCCCAGCATGTATCCGGAAACTCCGCAGGCAAACTCGAAGAAGTAGAAGAGCTGTCCCAGATAGAATTCGTTGCACTCGGGTATCTTGATGACCGCGTTGGGAACATTTCCGTCGGTATGAGCCAGGATAGTTCCGTTCATGGCACTCTTATTTACAAAATCAACGCTCTTGCCTGCCAGGTAGTTGAGGCCGTCAAGGTCAACCTCTTCCTTGCCGATGATGATCTCCTCTCTGGAGGTCTCAAGCTCGATAACGGTCTCGAACATTATGCGGGCGCCGTCCTGAATGAACTGACCCATGGAGTGAAGATCCGTGGTAAGGTCAACGGATGCGGGGAAGATACCCTTCTGATCCTTGCCCTCGGACTCACCGTAGAGCTGCTTCCACCACTCTGAGATATAGTGAAGTGAAGGCTCATAGTTTGCCAGCACCTCCACATCCTTTCCTTTTCTGAGAAGGATGTTTCTGATGGCTGCATACTTAAGTGCGTCATTGTCCTCAAAATCGCTCTCGGCTGCAAGCTTCCTGCCGCTTGCGGCACCTTCCATAAGCTTGTCGATATCTGCGCCCGAAACAGCGATGGGAAGCAGACCCACTGCAGTGAGCACGGAGAAACGTCCACCCACATCATCGGGTACAACGAAGGTCTCGTAGCCCTCTTCGTCCGCAACCTTTTTCAGAGCTCCCCTTGCCTTGTCGGTGGTAGCGTAAATCCTCTTTGCTGCCTCAGCCTTTCCGTATTTCTTCTCAAGGATCTCCTTGAATACTCTGAAGGCTATCGCGGGCTCGGTGGTGGTGCCGGACTTGGAGATCATGTTGATGGAGAAATCTCTGTCGCCCACAACATCCATAAGATCCTTTATGTATGTGGAGGAAATGCTGTTGCCCACGAAATAGATCTCGGGGGTCTTCCTCTTTGACTTATCGATCACATTGTAAAAGCTGTGTCTCAAAAACTCGATGGCAGCCCTTGCTCCGAGATAGGAACCGCCGATACCGATTACCAGAAGTACCTCGGAATCTCCCTGGATCTTTGCTGCCGCAGCCTTGATCCTTGCAAACTCCTCTTTGTCATAGTCCACGGGGAGATCGATCCAGCCAAGGAAATCGTTGCCCGCTCCCTTTTTTGAAAGGAGAAGATCCTTTGCGGAAAGAACCTGGCTTTTGATGTTTGCAACCTCATCGTCTGTGATGAAGCATGCAGCCTTTGAATGATCGTAAGTTACCTTTGTGCTCATAATTTACCTCCGTTTTATTATATGATCTTCAGCCAGGAAAAAAGTCCTTTGGCCGAAGTAATACTACGACAGCTTCAGTTCCTCGCCGAGGCGGGCCAGTTCTTCCTCGGAAGGCTTGCCCGGTTTCCAGCCGATCTTCTGGTTGTCGTTTTTATACCTGGGGATGAGATGAATATGGAAATGGAAGACCGTCTGGCCTGCCACCTCTCCGTTGTTCTGGACTATATTGAATCCGTCGCAGGAAAGCTTTTCGGTCATATGTGCCGCCATGCGCTTTGCAAGCTTTGCGGCCTTTGCCAAAAGTTCCTCGGGGATCTCGTAGATGTTTGCATAATGCTCCTTGGGCAGTATCAGGGCATGGCCCTTTGCGGCAGGACCCAGATCCAGGATCACCGCAAAATCTTCGTCCTCGTAGATCTTGTTTGTGGGGAATACCCCGTTTGCGAGTTTGCAGAAAATACAATCGTCTTTCATGATATGTCTCCTATCCGAATTTAAAGATATCGTCAAGCTGTCTTAAAAGCTTGAAATCTCCGCGGACCTGCATGGCCCCCGACATAAACGCTCTCTGGAAGGTCATGCGCCCCGCCAGGATCTCTTCCATGGTTTCCTGACTCAGCTTGCACAATACCGAAGGGCTGTCTATGTTTCCGTACTCTATGGCAAGCACGTCGTCTTTGACGCGCATGATGACGGGACTCTTCAGGTCATCGATATCAAGCTTATATGACGCCTCCAGATTGCGCTGGGGAACAAAATGCTCTTTGAAGGATGCTAGGATCCTGTCCTCCGTGCCTGCTCCGCCGCTGCCCATCATGGACTTGAAACGTCCCGCAAGCTCCTTTATATCTTCCTTTTGGGTTTTTACGTATTCGTCGTCGGTAACATACTTTGAAAGCTGCTCCGTCTGTTCCGGCGTAAGCTTTACGGGCGTAGGTGCGGTAAGGTCATGCTTCAGGGCATAGGCGCTGGTGGGCAGTGACACCGTCTTCTGAGAAATGGTACGGTAAAGATTTTCCGCATTTTTCTCTATCATCTGTATGTATTCTTTGTTGAGCTCGAATGCCGCCGTATCCTCCACGTATCCGCAGATGCCGTTGCAAAGCCGGCCCCCCAGGGTCTCCCAGGCCATGGAAAGACTGCCCATTCCCTCTCTTTCGCCGTAGGTGGTGGACATCACCACGGGGAACATGTAAAGAGAGCGGATCTTTTCCTTGTCTCCGTAGAGCCAGCACGCATCCAGAAACTGAAGCATGTATCCCCCTATACCGTACCACTCCACGGTGGACCCCAGGATCACTCCGTCGGCGTCCTTGAGAGTGCCGGGAAGGGAAGATATCTGTCTCTTGTGCTCGTGAAGGTTTATGCGTTCGATCTTTACATGGAGTTCGTCGAATATCTCCTGCATCCGATCCAGTACGAACAGCGTGGGATCGCCCATCAATCCCCTGCCTCCGTAGTATATATTGATCTTCATTTAAGTAAGCCTCCGTGGCTTCGATTCTACCACAATTACAGCCCGCTTTCAATAAACAGTAATTCGCACTCTCCAAGCTTTATGCAGTCTCCGTGTGACAATGCCTGCTGGTTGTTTCCCTCCAGAAGTCTGCCGTTGACCCTTGTGCCGTTGGTGGAGTTCAGATCGCTGACGAACCATCCCGAAGCGCTCTTTTCAAACAGCGCATGGACCCGGCTGACCCCCTGTGCGTCTATCACCCCGTCGTTTCCCTTTTTCGACTTTCCGACTCTGTAGGATGATCCCTCAAGCTGCAGACGAATATTCTTATCGCCGGCATAGCCTATGAGAAAACTCCCTCCTGTGGCAGATACTCCTCCCAGAAGTACGGTCCCTTCATCGTCTTCCGTATCCTCCGGCTCATATTCCTCCTTTCCCCGTGTGTCGGGGGGGATAAGAGGCCACTCCTCCTTTTCCTTTGGAACCTCCGCCCTGACTTCCTTTCTGTGACGGAATACCTGGAGCACTGAAATGATCACCAGCGCCAGAAATCCGGTGAGCAGAGCCCCCGCCACTATGAAATCCTCCTGATCTATTCCCAGCCTTTCGAGTTGATGGGGATGCATAAAGATAAAGGTGTAGGCCGCACCCGCCGTTATTATCAATGCCGCACAGATCACCAGAGGCTTCAGTATCTCCCTGTCCGATATTATTCCCTCTTCTTCCTCTTCCTTTATCTCAGTAAAATAATAGCTCTCCTTCTCTTCCTCAACTACCCTGGATAACACGTCAGTTTCCGGCATAATACCTTCGGGCTGAGGCTTTAATTCAACTGCGGGAGATGCCCCCAGCAGTCCGGAGAGATCAAAGCTTCCGCCCGAAGCTATATCGTAATACCCATAGGCCAGTCTCACCGCCTCCTCGTCAGAGTTGTCGATATGCTCGATCATAAACCTTGCCAGAGACTCCCTCTCATTTTCAAAGGGTGCGGGACAGCAGCAGAATCTGACGCTTTCATCCATCATGCTCTGCATAACACACTCGGGATCCAGTATGAGCAGATCGGGACCCAGCAGATATCCGGACAGCTCCGACACCGCATCGCCAAGCGCGGACAGAATGCTTCTCACATCCCCCGCCTTCATGGGGTTTTTGTCGTAAATACTCATGATGGATCTGCTTCCCCTGACATCGTAATAGTAGCCGGATGCACCGTTGAAATGTCTGAGACTCACCGGTAGTATATGGGAAAAAGAAGCCGACAGTATCATCCTCTCCCTGTATCCGAGATCTCCCTCCGGCCTTGCTATTGTCATGTACACACCCGAACCTTCTCTCTCGTATCCTATATCCATTTTTTCCTCCCGACAAATATCACTCCGGGGTTTCTTCCCCGGCATCCTCCGTCTTCCCTTTTCCCTTTGCGCCTTTTGCCAGTGCCTCGACGATCCGGCATTTCCTGACAAAGCCCACCGGATCCAGCCGGTCAGCTTTTGCGCTTACCTCCACACTCAGGTGATCCTTGCCTCCCGTAAGATATCTGCACAGCAGAGTTCCGGCAGGTATCCTCAGCTCTCCGCTGTAGGAAACGGTGATCTGTGATGAACCGATCTGAATATCCGTCTGTATGTTTTTTGTTCCCAGCATTCTGTTTTCACGAAGGGCGGCAGCATTCTTTTCAACCCGGGCGTACACATCTTCGCCGTTTATGAGTTGGGATCCACGCAAAGCCGCAGTGTATGCGGCAGACGAAAGCACCGCCCTGTCGTGAAGGAAAAAAGAGAGATAGATAATGACAACTATGACAGTGAGTATCATTGGCATCAGGAAGGATGCCTCCACCGTATATGAACCTTTCAGTCTGTATTTTTTCATAAACGCCCTCCTTTCCGAAGACTGTGTTTAAAGCTTCTATAAAACAAGCATCACATAGGCCGCAAACAAGAATGGCACAAAGGGATACTCCATCTTAAGATTCCTTTTTTTCACAAAGAGCACCGCGGAAAATGCGGCGGACATGAACAGCGCGGTCAGCAGAACGCCTATGTTCATTTCAAAGCCCAGATACAGTCCCGTGACGCATATCAGCAGTCCGTCGCCCATCCCCAAGGCTCCCCGGGTGATCAGGCTTATGATCACCATTACAAGTCCCGGAACCGTCCCCATCAGAACTTCAAACACACTCAGTTCTTCCGTGAACGTCCCGCAAAGACCGCCTAAGACGGCAAATAACGCTATGGCTGCGCCGGATATGTATCTGCTTCTTATATCCGTGAAAGCACTGTACAAAAGCAGTATTCCGGGAAGGATGATACGCATAAAAAACCACCTCACTTGCAGCAGGTTTTGCAGGGCGGTCTCCCGGCCTGAGAGATTGGAACCGCCATGATATCCCTTTTCAGCCCCTGACAGTTTACATTGGTATGGTATCTGTCACCGTAATCCGTAACGTAATACACTCCCTGACCTCCCTTTTTTCTGCAGTACTCGCACTCATAATACTTTCCTCCGGACCTGTTCCTCTTTTTTTCCATGGCAGCTCCGTCCACCGCCTTTGCCGTGACATTGAGATGGGGACAGTTCCTGCTCCTGTGATATACCGTTCCCGTAGGAGTGATATATACTATCTCCTCGTCCTCACCGGGATCCCTGCCCGGCTGCCCCGTCGGATCAAAACCGGTGAAAGCATGCACCCTGGCCCTGTCCATGACCTTTATGCTTCCCATACCGGCCACATGACACGGAAGTTTTATCTCTTCCGTCGCCACCAGATCGATGAGATCGTTCTCCAGAACCTTGGACCGCAAAAACGAGGTGCTCACTCCATCAGCCTTTTCCCTGGAAAGGGTTGCGTTAACATCGGAGCCCGCTGCCGCGGTGGATATCACCGCTCCCGCCAGTCTTCCGGCGCCCTCCCCCACATCCGTCATTCCCGCCTTTCCGGCGGCGTAGGCATAGACAGCCATGCTCCTGGCATTCTGGTGTAATCTGGAACACACAATGTCCGAACACCTTATGATCTCGTTCACATACAGAAAGGACACCATGGCGAAAAGGAACAGCGGCAGCACCACCGCACACTCAACGGTGAGAGTGCCCGGAAATACCCTCCAAAAGCCCTTTGATCTTTTTTTCTGCCCGGAGAGAGGCTTTTTTATTGTTGTTTTTCTTTTGAAGGGCATTTCACAACACCTCACCTTTTTTGCCGGCTAAAAATCCCGCTTCGGCATATCAGCATATCCGAAGTATCTGTCTATCTCATACTCCCGACCGAACCGGCTCCTCACCCTTGCCTCCACCTCCAGAAACTCGATGCAGTTATCCATTCTGAAGGACTCGTTTCCGGGACTGTTCCTCAGGACACACTCAATGAGATCCACACTTCTCTTCAGCTTTTTCTCGGAACCCTCAAGCATGAGAAAAAGCATCAGATAGCTCTCATATGAGATGCCCTTTTCCACCGAAGTTCCCTCGTCCAGATGAGACTTGTAGGCAAGGGCCATGGGCAGGCTCTTTAAGACCCAGGTCTCATCATCCTTCATGATGGGAACCTTCCCTCCCTTTAGCAGGGTCTTAACATCCACACAGGTCTCGGCAAAGCTCCAGGCAAAAAGTATTATATTGGTCAGAGGCTCCTCCAGTTCCGGACTCAGCAGCACCGCACTAACAACGGCAGCCGCCCCCTCTGCCTGAGGCTTGAGCATCTCGCTCTGCAGCGCATGCATTGCATTCGCGCCGTATCTGACTGCCTGTATGGCACTCACCACCAAGCTCAGGTTTTTTCTGTCATTGTCCTTTCCGTTGATTATGTATTCCAGCTCGTAGTCTATACTCTTTTTGCCAAGATCATTCGTATAACACTGGAACTTGTCCAAAAGATAAAAATCAAAGAGCAGGTTGTTTACCACCGAATCCAGATCCTCCGTGTTGGCGACAATTCCGTCTCCGCTTCTAAGATTTCTGTTCGAAGCCAGGGAGGATGTGTCTATCCCCTTTTCGGAGACCTCCACCTCTCCCAGCAAAAACTCTATGACCCCCTCACGCTGGTCGTCTATCTTCTTTACCGGGTTTTCCACCTCCACGGGATTTCCCTCCTCATCCTCGGGCGTCCCCGCTCTTTCCATTTTGTCCAGCTCCTTCTGCCGCTCAGCATCGGGATCGAATTCATCGATACGATACTGTTTATATTCTTTTTCCGTCTTTTTCATTCCCTCTATCACGCTCATGCCGAACCGGTCCTTCACATAGCGGATAGCCTGGCGTTTATAGACCCTCATGCCGCTGTCCGTGGCCAGTGATTCCATCTTCACGTCCACATCATCCGCCTTTAGGGCGAACAGGTCACGGCTAAATGGCAGTATCTGTCCCTTTGCGGGATTAAGGTTGTACTGCATGTAGTCTTTGAGACGCTCGGCGGTATAGTATGAACTCCCGTTCTGTCCGCCGTAGGCAGAGTCTATGAAATACAGATCAAACTGCGAAAGAAGTTCCCTGTTGTATTCCCCGAAAACCGACAGCAGTCCCAGGTCCATGGCTGTCTCGCAGCGCATCCTCATGGACCTGTCCCTGGCGCTTGCGATCACCGCAGCGATAAGGGATATCACTATGGTCAGTGAAAGGGTCAGGAACACTGTTATGGTTCCCTTAAAATTTCTCTCTCCGGACATTTTTCCTCCCTGCAGCCTTATGTCACTCCGGCCCCGGATCATCCGGCCGGGCCGGAGCAACAGGTCTAAGGTATGACCATGGGAAGCTGCTTCCCTCCACTTCAAACGGAATTACTCTGAGATGTGACTTTGTCAAACAGATCGTTGACGATGGTCTTGAGCTGATCTCTGAAAATGATCACCAGCGCGATCAGGACAATGAGTATCAGTATCATCTCCACGGTACCGATGGCCTCCTCATCCCCGATGAAACCGTAAAGGAATCCCTTCACGTTGTTACGAAGCATCAAAAGCATACACTCCACCTCCTTTCATAGATTTTCCGGATACCCGGAAGTTTATAGATCAACCGACAGGAATGCCGGTATCACTACCACCACCATAACTATCACGAGCATTATCCCCATGGGAGCCAGCAGCTTTGTACCCGCCTCCTCTCCCAGTCGTCTGGCCAGGGATTTTCTCTCTTCAAAGGCGTCTCTCTCCTCGTTTTCAAGGATCTCAAGAAGCCCTGCGGATCCTCTCTTCAGATTCTGTGAAAGCATGGCTCCCAGCTTCACATACTTCTGAAGTCTGCAGCGGTTTCCGAACCGTACATAGGCATCTGCCTCCGCCATGCCTCCCGACATCTCCCTGACGCACAGCAGCATCTCCTCATAGGCGTACCGTAGTTCTTTGCCTCCCTTTCTTTCATGGTCCAGGGCGATCTTTTCAAAGGCTGCCTTTATGGTCATTCCCGCGCCAATCAGAAGTGTCAGCTTACTAACTATCTGAGGGTAATCTATCATCATCTGGGTCGCCCTCTTCTTCATGCTCTTCTCGACGTCCTTTTCCGCCGCCTTGAAGAGCACCCCCGCCGCCAGCGCCGCAACCGCCGTCAGCAAAAGTGAGTCCGAAGATTCATGCGGTTTGTATGTGACTGGGTGCCCGTCCACTGTGGTGGGAAGTATGCTGTACTGCCCGAAGAGTGAACCCGCGTTGCTGACTTCCATCTCATCTTCAAGCTTTTCCTCAAGGCTCCGCTCATCGTTCTTAGGCGGGGGATAAAGCATCACGTTAAATGAGTGTTCGGCGCTCAGTCCCCCGTAAGTCAAAATAGCGGTTATCCTTTCTATGCATCCGTCCTCCGGGATCTTTGACGTCTTCAGATGTCCCTCAGAGTCCATAACACCGTAATCGGAAAGTTCCCACTGTATACCCACGGGATATCCCTCTACGCTGCCGGGAAGTTCCAGGTCGTAGCAAACGGCGTCAAGGCTCAGGTTCCTGCCCAGGATCCCCTCCTCCAGATGGGATATGATGGTGTCAAAGATCTCCCGGGTCTCCTCCGGAGTGTAGCGGCGTTCCTCCACCACCACCTCCCGGTTTTTCATGATCTCCTTTCCGTCCACATACACATCCAGGGCAACACTTTTTTCTCCCTTTCCGTAGTCGTTTCTCTCGATGGCGTTCTCTCCCGTAAGAGGTGTTTTCATCATCCCCGAAAGACAGATCATAAAGGCGATGATGTTTCCCGCAAACAGCAGCATCAGGCTTTTTCCCAGACGTTTTATTTCATAGATATCCACCAGGACATCCACGCTCCGCGCCGGGTTCAGTAAAGAGAGCTCACCCCTTACCTTCGAGGCGCCGTTCCTCTTCTTTTTCAGCCGCCCGGAAATTTTGTACCAGGCTCCCGCCAGCTTGTAGAAGGGTATGAGATATACCTCCTCCTTTTTCAGCTCGGAGGGTATGGAAACCGGAATGCATACGGGCATGAGCACTATGAAGGTTATCAGTATCGCAAGATGGATGGTGTACATTTCAGACCTCTATCGAAACAATTTTTTTAGCCAGAAGAAAAGCTCCCGCATACGCACCCAGACACCCGGTCATGACCGCCACCCCCAGAGGGTTGTGATAGAGGGGATCCAGAAAGCCCGGGGAATTGATGCTCACGTAAAGGATTATGAAAAAGGGCACGGCATTCATTACATTCTGCTCCATTTTTTTAGCGCTCATCAGGGTCTCTATATCCCTCTTAACCTCTATCTTGTCACCTATGTGAAAGGCGCTTTTTCTGATTATGGAAACCAGGTCTCCTCCGGTGCGTTTTACGGTTATGAATACGTCCGCAAAATCCTTTATATCCTCGCTCCCGCTCCTTGCGGCAAGATCCGCCAGTATGGTCTCCAGAGTCTCGTTCGCTCCGAGTCTTCCAGCCATACTTCTGAACTCGATCACTATGGGGGCCTTTTTACCGAACATGTTCTTAAGATCCTTTGCAGCTTCAATGAAGGCATTTTCCACTGAATATCCCGCCCCAAGGGATGCGCTTACGGCCATGATGGCCTCCCTGAACTGAAGGGCTGTCTCACGTCTTCGTTTCGCCGCCAGCTCCTCCTTTTTCTTTTTCAGAAAGATCAAAACTCCCGGCAGAAAGATCGCAAAGGCTATGATGCTACGGTAAAAAAGATAAGACACCATGGCATCCGCTCCGATCCCCAGCAGCAGATACGTCAGCAGTTCTCTGGGAGACATTTTGTATTTTTCATAATCAATCCCCTTCAAGACTCATTCCTCCTCTGTGGAGCTTTTCCCGGTTCTTAAGACTTCCGGTCTTTACCAGGGAACCGTTTATCCTTCCGCCGATAACGCTCTCCTCCTTAAATTCATAAAGCTTTTCCATTTTCACCTCTCCGTCCATTACACCCATCACCTCACAGATCTCCAGCACCCGCCTGCTCTTGTCCCTGAGCCTTCCCAGATGGACTATGATGTCTATGCCCGAAGCCAGCTGTCTGCGGATAGCGGACAGAGGAAGCTCTATTCCCATGAGCACCATGGTCTCAAGTCTTGCCAGCATATCCTCGCTTGAATTAGCGTGCCCCGTGCTAATGGAGCCGTCGTGCCCCGTGTTCATTGCGGACAGAAGCTCCATTGCCTCGGCGCCCCTGACCTCTCCCACGATTATCCTGTCCGGCCGCATCCTGAGGGATGAGCGTATCAGGTCACGTATGGTTATGGGTACACATCCCTCGGTATTGGCGTTTCTGGTCTCAAGCCTTACCAGGTTCGGGACATCCTGTATCTGAAGCTCCGCGGAGTCCTCGATGGTTATGACTCTTTCATCCGAGGGAATGAAATTTGAAAGTGCGTTCAAAAAGGTGGTCTTACCGGAACCGGTACCGCCGGAAATGAAGATATTGTAGCCGCAGATCACAAGCTTTCTCAGGAACTCCACAGCCTCGGGAGTGACTGAACCGAAGCGTATCAGATCCTCCATGCCGATGGGCTTGTCGGGAAAACGTCTGATGGTGAGGATGGGGCCGTTGAGGGCCACAGGCGGCAGCACCACGTTCACTCGGGAACCGTTCTCCAGTCTGGCGTCAACTATGGGGGAGCTCTCATTTACCACCCTGTTGCTCTTGGCTACGATCTGCTGTATCACATCCTGAAGCTTTTCCACCGACTCAAAACACTTATCCCACTTCATCAGATGTCCCGCCCGTTCGATGAAAACATTTCCGATACCATTGACCATTATTTCCGTCACGGAATTGTCGTCCACCAGTTCCTGGAGTATGTCCAGTTTTCTGATGGAATAAAAGAGCTCGTTTTTCAGCCTTACCCTGTCCTCTATGGAAAAGTACTGCTGTTTGCTCCTGCGTATGATGATCTCATCGATGAGGCCGGCGATCTCCTCGTCGGAAACCTCTCTTGAAAAATCTATGCGGGTCCGGATATCCGCCTGCATCTGTTCTTTAATCTGTCTGTATGTCTCCATTGGTATTTCCCCGCTCTTCCGAAATGAGCTTTCTCACATAGGTGCCCAGCTCACTGTACGCCAGCCTGTCCAGTCCACGTTCCAGTCCCTTGAAGTAAGAGAAGGAAAGCTTCCTGGTCTTTTCAAGCACGTCCTCATATCCCATTATGTTCAGCAGGGCTTCGTACTGTTCCATCTTTGCGTAGCTTACGGCGTCGTCTCTCACGGGGGTGTATATCCTGGTGCACATCCTCAGTATGTCAAAGAGACCGTTCACTCTTTCCCCCAGGTCCAGTATCACCTTTTCGTAACCCGAGTCGGAAAGTACTCCGAAGAATTCCTTCCACTGGGCACCGCTGATGCTGCTTATGTCCACGGGAGAAATGGCCGGAGGTATGTAGTCGAGTTCTCCCATGCTCTGTACTATTGACGCAAGCTTCCATGAGAAGTTCGGTTTTTTGCAGCTTATGTAGTACAGAAGATCGGACATATCG
>JAFYEL010000136.1 GCA_017544285.1 Lachnospiraceae bacterium
AAATAAAGAAACCATTGATGCTATGCTGGAAGCAGAACGTATCGCAAGAGATTCTAAAGTTAAAGCATATTCCGTGGACGATGCGTTTAAGGAGCTTGATAAATGAGCGAGCAAATTGAAAAATACAAAGTTAAATGGACAACCAAATTTAAAAAGGATTATAAGCAGGCCAATATGGATAAGACAAATTCCAACGTTGTTGGGTATTAGCGAAAACGCTGTAGATAAAATAATATGCAGTAGCGCAAGGTGAGCTTGCTTTGCAAGTGCAAGCACATAAAGTGCCGAGCAAGTCAAGATCCACTGCTTACGGAGACTTACAGAGCGAGGTGAGAGCGTTTGAAGCTATGCGCGAACACCTCGCTCTGGTAGTCGTAGTTAGCAGTTAGCTTGACAATAAGCGAGTGCACAGTGCGGCACTGCAAATGCAAGTCACCGTAAGCGGCCTTGTTTCTGTCCAAAACAAATGCAAGTCACCGGGAGCGTACCCTCTTTTCTATCTAAAAGAACTTATCGTGAGCGGTCTTGCAAAGTTGGAACGATGCTGTAGAAATTTTAACACAAAGGGACATTTTGTCCCCTTTTGTTAAGACTTATACAAGTTGATAGAGCCGGAATCTACGTTGTTCAGAGAAGAAAATTTGCCTCAAATTTCGCTTCAAATTTCACTTGACACCTATATATCTGTTTTGTATAATATACCGGTATGGTTATTAATGGAGTGGACCGATATGCGCATTGATCTATCCGAACTAAGCAGATCCCCCGGTAAAAGCAGGGACTGCAGCATCAGATACGAAAGAAAAGCGATTGATATCGGCGGCACGAAATACCCGGTGATAAATGCGGGGGATGCGTGCTTCACTCTTAGCTGTCCGCAAAAGGGAGTCTGCAATTTAGAAGGCAGATACGAGCTTGAGGCCATGTCACAGTGTGACAGATGCTTAAAAGACGTTCCCGTTAAGCTTTCGGTAGAGATAAGCGAGAGCTTCAATGCAGAGGAAACTCCCGAGGTAGACGCAGATGAGCTGCTTGACAGAGAATTTCTGATCGAATGGCCGGCCAAGGTTTTGTGTGATCCCGAGTGTAAAGGTATATGCCAGATATGCGGGAAAAACCTCAACGATGGCAGCTGCGGGTGCGGAGAAATACCCGCAGACTTGCGTATGGCAGCTGTTCTTGATTTGTTTAACTCACAAAAGAAGGAGGTGTAACTGATGTCGATCTGTCCTAAGAATAAATCATCCAAGGGTAGAAGGAACCAGAGAAGAGCAAACTGGAAGATGTCTCTTCCCACTTTGGTAAAATGTCCCAAGTGCGGCGCTCTGATGGCTCCTCATCGCGTATGTAAATCATGCGGTACCTACAACAAAAAAGAGATTATCGCAACAGAGTGATCAGATGATTTCGGAGCGTCGATGGCGACGCTCCTTATTTTTTTCTCATGGCTGAGGGTGAAACATGGAATTCGCAACGGTAAAAGCAATAATCGAAAATGTGGAAAAAGTCATTATCGGCAAAAGGCTTCAGATAGAGCTGGCGGTGACCGCAATGGTAGCCGGTGGACACGTGCTGATAGAGGATGTGCCGGGAGTGGGAAAGACCCAGCTGGCATCGGCCCTGGCGGCGTCCTGCTCGGGAACCTTCAACAGGCTTCAGCTGACCCCCGATATCATGCCCGGAGATATCACGGGATTTTCCATGATAAAAAAGGATACGGGAGAGCTTGAGTTTAAAGAAGGTGCGGCCTTCTGTAACTTCCTGCTGGCGGACGAGATCAACCGCTGCTCACCCAAGTCCCAGTCGGCGCTGCTGGAGATAATGGAAGAAAGACAGGTTTCCATGGATAAGATAGTGCATCCCCTGCCGGAGCCCTTTATGATACTGGCCACACAGAATCCGGTCGAGACCTTCGGTACCTATCATCTGCCCGAGGCCCAGATGGACAGATTTCTGATGAAGTTTTCCATGGGTTATCCCACAAGGGCCCAGGAGATCCAGATAATGCATAAGGGCAGGGAAGACATGGCGGATTCTTTAAAGAGCGTTGTGAGCTGCGAGGATGTTCTGAGAGCCATAGAGAGGGCCGAGAACGTAAAAACCTCCGAGGCTGTGGAAGACTATATCATGGATATAGTGGAAAAGAGCCGTAATAATGAGAATATAAGGCTGGGAGTGAGCCCCAGAGGCTCCATGGCCCTGAGAAAGGCCGCCAAGGCCTACGCCATCGTGAATTCCAGGGACTACGTGATCCCCGACGATATAAAGCTGCTGGCGCCTTACGTGCTGGGGCACAGACTGATGCTGACTCCCCAGGGAAGCTCAAGGTATACCGACAGGTATGAACTGATAAAGGATATTTTGTCGGAAGTGGTGACCGTCTGATGAGACAGATCTTTACCGGTGTAAAAAATACAGCCGAGTATCTGATGGCCTGCGGCCTTGCGGTAGTGTTTGCCATCTACTGCAGCGGCAGAGTGGGCTACTTTATTCTTTTTGCGCTTATCCTCGGTCCCCTTATCTCACTGGGGTTCACGGCGGCTGCCGCAAAAACGGCAAAGGCCGAAGCAAAAATATCCTCCGGGATATGCCAGAAAAGCGGGACCTTTTTCATAGATCTTGATATCCAAAAACCCTTCTCATATTTTCCCTTTCCCGATCTTTCATTTGAGTGTGAAGCCTCAAACACGGTAAAGCTTACCGGTATAAACAGAACAAAAGACAGCTACCGACTGCAGTTTACCGGAGTCTATGCCGGGGGCGGAGATATAACCATCAGAAAGTTTGAATTCTCCGACTACCTGGGGCTTGTAAACTTTGCCCTGAAAAACGTGGGAGAGATAAGCTTTGAGGCGGCGGTGATCCCCAAGGTCAGAGAGATCCCGGGAGATTCGCCCCTGCTTAGGACCGTGATAGAAAGCGCGGGAACCTACCAGGATACGGAGGAGACCCTGGATGAGTCCACCGGAAGCTTCGGAGGTTTTCCCGGGTATGAGCACAGAGAGTATGCGCCGGGCGATCCGGTGAAAAGGATAAACTATAAGCTTTCCGCAAGAAGGGACGAGCTCTTTGTCAGGCTTGATGAAAAACAGGTGCTGGGAAATGTGGAGATAAAGATCGATCCCATGGTGCCCGCGGATGTGAGCGACTCAAGGATCGCTCCCTGGTGGGAGGGAAGGCTTGAAGAGTCACTGGGGCTTTGCGAGCTGCTGCTGGCAAGACAGTTTACGGTGAGCCTCACATATTTCAGAGATAAGGACTGGATAACAAAGGAGCTCAGGAAAGTGGGGGACGCCGCAGTCCTCTGTGAAGAACTGGCTCCCTGCAGATGTCACAGGACGGAAAAAGAAGGATAAATATGAAAAAAACAGTATCCTACCTTCTTATGCTTGCCCTGTGCGTCACCACCTTCAGTATTTACGGACAGGGATACATATCGCCATGGACCATAGCCCTTGCACTGGGCTGCCTTGTGATCTTCTTCCTCTGCGAGTTTGTGAATAAGTACAACCGCTGGGGAACGATCCTTGTCTGCGTCTATCTTTTCCTCATATCCGCGGGTATGCTTGCCTGCATGATGCCCGGGTTCAGAGAGAGCGGAATAGTGTTCCAGGAGTGGATGCTCACCAGAGGTGAGGAGGCCTACGGGGATCACTACTACCTCATAGCTCTTGCACTGGGCTGTGTCACCTTCTTCGGCTTTACCGTCTATTACTTTACCATCATCAGATACAGACTTAACTTTCTGACCCTGGTGGCCATGATGCCCTGCGTGCTCTACGCAAAGGTAGTGGCCGAGGTGGAGGACAGCTACCTGGCAGTGATAGCCCTGCTCTGTGTTCTGGCGGCGGTTTACCACACGGGGAACAACGAGAATACTCCGAAAAAAAGCGCCCTGATCTTTGCGGTCATAACCGTTCTGATCTGTGCTCTGATACCAAGAAAGAGCGAGGCGGTGTACTACGACAGATTCGAAGAACTCTTTCTGATGCACGGAAACAAAGACGAGGTTGCGGAGGCGGATCTCTCGGGATTGAACGAGTTTTCCGGAAATGCCGACGGCTATCAGAAGGTCAACGCCAGAAGGCTTTTTATGCTCAGGGGCGACGAGCCCCCCTATCTTAAAAGGCATAATTTTGATTATTACGACAGGGAGAAAAACCACTGGTACAAGGATAAACAGTTCGAGTACATGACGGCCTCCCAAAGCTTCGGAGAAAGGCCCGATGAGAGAATGGATACCATAGGTCTGGTCCAGTCGCTTTTAACGGTGGAAAAGCTCTCACCCGGGTTCCTTAAGGAATACGGCCTGGAGGCCATGGCGGATCCCGAGGTGATGGTGACCCTGAACGACGACGTGGGATCCCTTCTGATAGTGCCCATAGATTTCAAGCCCGAATACTTCCTCGGGGCATCCAGACAGACCGCCCTCACCGGTGCGAAAAAGCCCGAGAACAAATACATGATCAGCTATTATTCGGACCGTCTTCTTGGAAGGGGATTGTGCGAAAAACGGGCAGTGGACATCACTCTGGATAAGTCAAAGGAAATGCTCTCAAGGGCCTGCGAGATACTGGACGATCCCGCCTACGACGGAGGGACGGAGTATAAAAAAGCCTACGAGACAGTGTGCTATTTCAATGACAGGACACTGGAGGCCATAGTCTACAGGGATACCGTCAAGAAAAATGACCGGTCCATAAGCGATGAGGTGAGAGCGCAGGCAGCGCAGATCACCGGCGGGAGCAAATACGACTGGGAGAAGGCTCTGGAGCTGCAGAAGTACTTCCATGCCGAGGATTTCACCTACGACCTTGAATACAATGCACCCGATGATTCCGTGGAGTATTTCCTGGATAAAAAGATCGGAACCTGCTCCGATTTCGCCTCTGCCTATGTGCAGATGGCAAGGGCGTCGGGACTTTCCGTGAGATATACCGAGGGCTTTAAGACCGAGGAGTCCTCAAGAGACAATAACTTCTATATCAAGGAGACGGATTCCCACGCCTATCCCGAGGTTTTCGTACCTCTGGTGGGCTGGTGCGTTTTCGAGCCCACGGTGGCTGCCGAGGTAGAACAGGGCTTTTTCGAAAAGCTGGGAATAAACATAAAAATGGATTTCAAGCTGGTATCCACGGTGGTGACCCTGACACTGATCATCGCGGTGGCGGGAGTCTTTATAAAGCTCATCCTGCCCCTGATCCTGGATATCGGATTTGCCATCAGCCTTATATTTACGCCGAAAAAACAGCGGCCCGTAAAACGGTACCGCCGTCTGGTAAACAAGCTTGCGAAAAAGAAGGGAAGGATCGTAAAATCTCTGACTCCCAGGGAGCTGCTTGCCTGGTATGAAAAAGAATATCCCCGCCGCAGGTCGGCTCAAAGATCGCTTGGAAAGCTGACCCAAAGCGTGGAGGAAGTGCTGTATAAATAAGAGGTAGGATCGCAGGCTAAGCCCTTATCTTAGCAGTAGATAACATCAGCTTGATTCGGTTCAGCTGATTAACCTCGCTGGCACCGGGGTCATAGTCTATGGCCACGATGTTTGACTCGGGATAGCGACGCCTCAGCTCCTTTATAACGCCCTTGCCCACCACGTGGTTGGGCAGACAGGCGAAAGGCTGGGTACAGACGATGTTGGGCGCTCCCGCGTGGATCAGCTCCAGCATCTCGCCCGTGAGGAACCATCCCTCACCGGTCTGATTTCCTATGGATACTATATCCGAAGCCGCTGCTGCGGGGTCATCTATCTTTGCGGGAGGAGTAAAGTGC
>JAFYEL010000137.1 GCA_017544285.1 Lachnospiraceae bacterium
TCCATTCTCGCTCACCTTAAGTCCGTACTTAGGCGCACTTGCCTCAAGCTGTACGTAATCCTTAGCGGTTCCTGTAGGATCTACCGCAAGCGTAAGCTTGTGAAGAGGCACTGTAGCAACCTTGATCTGGGCATTTTCCTTGCCGATCTTAACTACATACTTACCATCGGCTGAAGGACCGGTAACAGCGGCTGCAACTCCGGGAGTTGAGCTTCCGTTTACAACCGTTACGTTCTCAATCCTATAGCCCGTCATAGGAACTATGGTGATCTCATCACCTGCTGAGAAGTGAGTATCACCTGCAACCTCAGGTGCATAATAATCATCTACTGCTTCTCCGTTATAGGCTGCCGTAAACTCAGTGTTGTAAGCATCCTTGCAGGAGTCTTCAAATCCGAGCATATAGTATGCATCGGTAGTGGCATTTATGATAACCACCTTTGCATCAGCAATATCATTATCGCACTCTATTCCGGAAATAACCCAGCTTCCGTCAGTCTGCTTCTCTGTCTTGTAATCATTTGCAAGTGCAACAGCTACACTCTTGATAGAGGACTGGTTCTTAGGAGTGAGAGTTATCTTTCCGTCCTTTGAGATCCTGAATACGGTTCCCATAGTTGCAGTTCCATCTGTGATAGCACTGCGATCTACGGTTGCATCCGAATCGGTATAAGTGATATCGTATGCACCCCTGTTATCATCTACCACCTGAACCTTGGTACGATGAAGTACGTTCACGTCGATGTCAATTGCGGAACCAACTTCAGGAGTGGTCGTTCCAATATCATCGCCGACTTTATAGGTATACTCATTGGCGATATAGGTCGCATCTGCTTCTGCGTTGGTACCGGTCTTCACAGTCACGTTCTTTACTCTGTAAAGAGGCGATGCTTCCGTATTTGTATCAGATGTCGTACCAAATACAACATTCGAAATGTTAACTATTGTATCCTTAGGAAGTACAACTGCTGCGCCCTCAGTAAAAGCTCCGGTGTCGAATCCTGATGCATATGGTCCGGCCACGTACTGCGCCTGAAAACCTCCGGTCCATGCGGCATCCGCAAAGGTATCATTTACGGTCACGCTGTATACGGGTACGACCTCAATTGTTACAGTCTCCGCACTCTCGCCTACAGTAAGCTTTCCTGTGTAATAAGGAGTGCCGGATTCCGGAGTCAGATCAAGAGTACCGCTGCCGCTATTCGCTATGGATATGATCTTATAGCCATCCTTCGGCGCAATTGTGATCTCCGTTGCTTCATTGACCATATACGAGGTCTGATTTTCTGAAATGGTGATACCGTTTACGCTGAGCGTCTTAAGAGCTTCAGCAGCATCTATAATACCGCATCCTTCAGGTGTAGTTAAGAACGAGAACGATATCTCACGGGTAGGAACGAAATCTACCGTGAACTTGTTGCTTTCTGTATCACTTGCGGTATCCGATACTACAAATGAGTATACGCCCTCAACGGGTGCGATTTCCTGTTCGAAACCTGTACCGCCTCTCTTAACGGATTTAGCGTTTCCGGTCAGCGTATCCTTTGCCTTAACCTCAAAGCTTACAGGAGTACCGATGGCAAATTTTGAACCGTTGAGATTCGCACCTGCATCATACATTGCAAGATCAGTATTCTTGATCGTAACTACGTAATCGTTGCCTAAAGCAGCGAGACTGCCCGTGGCATCGGCTACGTCTACAGTATATGCCTTTGTATAAAGTGTAGCATTTGCGGCAGGCATCGTAAAACCATACTCTGGATGATCCTGAGCAAAGATTACAGCCTTCTCTCCAAGAATGAATGGATCATCAGATCCCGAAACATCCATAGTGGGCTGTGCATATTTATCCTGTGCGTCTAATGAATCATAAGTCACGCTGATCTTTGAGCCTGCAGGTACCTCGAGAGCACTCGTTGTTGCAGCATTCGCTTTAGCAACAACCGCAGGTGTTGTGCCTACAGTAATTGTGTACTCAAAGTCAGCCAACGCTGTTACAGAGTTTTCCCTTCCCAAAGTATAAATGTCTGTGGTGCTAGGAACGATTACTACGCTTCCATCAGTCATTACAAAGGACCACTGAGCATCAACCCAGCCTGTGTTCGGAGTAAATTCAGCCGGACTTGTAACGGTAAGATTAGCAGTCCCCGAAATATCATTTCCTGCACTGTCAAGGAGCTTAATTCCCGTAACAAGCTTTGAGCCGGTAGCATGGGGTCTGATATGAATCACATCACCCTGTGCCTGCTCTTTACCGTTTGCAGGTATGGTATTTGAACCGATATCTCCGGTAACAGCAGTACCAATAGCATAGTCAACTGTTGCTATCGTTGTATTCTCAGAAACAGTGATCACATGAATAGGAACAACCCTGACTGTAACCTCTGTATCTACCGCAGGCATATCAAAAGTCCAGATTCCGGAGCCAAGAGATGTCTCCGTTGCTCCTGTAACATCCTCAATCCTGTATCCAGCATTAGCGGATATGGTTATGGTATGAGTGTCATTTGCAGCAGTTAGTCTATTGCCTGTGCCAACCAGTACATCACTTCCGGTCAAAGCCGCAAGAGTAACCGATTCGGGAGTTGCAGAACCAGCACCGATCCTTACATCTATTGCATTGATCAAGGCTGTCTGATCTACTATCGTTTCACTGTTGGTGTTTTCTTTAAATGCCGCATCACCCTGGAAAGCCAGAGAGAATGTAGGCGAGGTAACAGCCTCAATGTAAACATCATAACCGGGCATGATAAAACTGCCCTCACTGCCCGAAACTATCTGTTGTTCATAAACGGAATCATCGGACTTTTTCTTCACAGTGACACTTTTTAATTCATTATTTTCGTTAGGAGTAACACTGAAGCTTATCCTTGCACCCTCTGTGAAGTTAACCCCAGCATCTCCTATTACTACTCCCTGTGTAACATTACCGGAAACAGTAACAAATGCTTTGTGAGTAGCATCATCGATTCTCTCTACCTTCTGAGGAGCTGTAAATACCTTTACATTTTTATCGGGCATTGCAAAGCAATATGTGTCCGAATCCTCTGTAATATCTTCAGGTGATACAGCGACATCTGTCAGATCATCAGCATTTAATACTGTCGGCCACACGTCATTACTATGAATTCTGACTACCGAAGTCTCCGGAACATAGTTCGGTCCCTCAACGGTAATAGTACCGTCTTCAACGATGTGAGCACCATACATAAGCTTAAAGGTACCGACATTATCAGGATCAACTGTATACTTTGTATAGCTCGGTACGTAAAGGGTAACGTCACGAGCTGGCATTGTAAATGACCACCTCACATGAGGAGTGGTCTCGCAGACCATCTGAACATCATTGTTTACCTGGTTAACGGAAACATTACCCAATGAATAATAGTTTTCTCTACCAGTAATAACGGAAGGCTTAACGGTAATAACCTCACCGGCCTTAAAGTACTTGTCCTTTATATCTGCAGAATAATCTACATCACCGGTCACCATATAAGGCACGGCTTCTGTGATACCGTCACCTGTAACAAGGGAAACCTTGTAGGAAGGCACGTAATTGATTTTTATAACCTTAGCCTCGTTTATTGCTACGCCTGAACCAAGGTCAAAGGTGTAGGTATACTGGCCGGCATCTTCTACAACGCCGGGCTTAGGGAATATCTTAGCACCGTAATTAGCTCCTGCAGCAGGTGTTTCACCTTCACCGGGAGCCCACTCTCCCATCTGAATACTTTCGATGAGCACACCAGCTCTGCCCGTAATGGTAAAGCTTGCAAGCTTATCTCCAGTCTTTACTTCATTGCTGGCTGTAGGTGAGTATGCAGCTCTAACAGCATTCACCTCATCGATAGTTGAGCTTGCAGGAAGCTGTGAAAGGGTATACTCAGTCGCATTATCTGAAATTGTATATTTGATGGAAACGATATCATCTGTCGCAGTAATTCCATCTGTAAACAGGGTCAAGTAAGGTGTGGTTGTTACAGTGATAAGATCATTAAGATTAAGTGCAGTATACTTATCATCTGTAAAATCGATGGCCGTAGAGCCCTGCTTTACTACAAGACCTGCCTTGCCAACCTCATGATCATAATACCTGACATTCCTGAAGGATGTGGAATTAGACTCGGCAGTAAATTCGACAACACTATCCGTAGCGGTATAAACACCATGGACAACATTGACTGCGTCTTCGCTGAGTGTCATGTCCGCGATACCATACTTCGAAGTAGCTACGGTAACACTCTTTACACCATCATCTCTAAGATCAAACAAAACTGGAACGGTAGTTTCGGTCTCTACAGTGATGACCATGGGTTCTGCAGTTGTTTCAAAGGTATACTTATTCCTATCTCCGACAACACGAGTGGCAGAAGTTCCGTTTACCTTAACATCTACTACTCTGTAGTCAACATCCTTCTGCATGGTAACAAGGATAGTCGCATTCTGTCCAGACTTAACATTAACCGTACCGAGGGTACTTGCCGAGGCATCGCCATCGACCTGAACGCTAACGGACTTAACGCCCAGAGCGCCTGAGTTATCAAAAGTAATCGGATACCTTGTCTCGAGCGTTACATTTACATCATCCGAAGGCATCTTGAAATACCAGTCATCGCCATTCTTTGAGGCTGTAAACCGGGTATCGCCTGCAGCGGGATAGGTATAGTAGATCCTGGTAACCACGTTTCCGGTATTTACAGGTATGATATGTACATACTCGCCTGCCTGTACCTTTGCCTTATCAGGTGCATAAGCCTCGTCTATCGTTCCGATCTTATACTTAAATCCTTCACCGGATACGTTATACTTCTTATTTATATTGGTGTAGTCAACGGCAATATCATCACTGATCTGTACTATGATATAATCCCCGTTCTCTACAATTGAACGGTCATCGATTCCATCAAATTCCCAAGGATCAGAAGTTCCTTTTGACTCATCATGGAATTCAACTGAAACAGGGGTTCCGGAACTGTCATAAACAGAAAGGCACATATCCTTGCTGGATTTGAACCCGGAAGGGATAACCTTTGCTAAGGAATTCTCGGAAATGGAATAAAAATCATAATCCGAATCATCATCATTGGTAGATGTTGAGAGCTTCTCATTTTTTAAATAATCATATACACCCCAACCTTCAGGAACCGTCAGATCATAATACTTGGTGATAACCTGTTCTTCACATTTAATAACAACCGTCGCATTTTCTGCCGGCATTATAAAGCTCCAGGTCTTTCCATTCTCGGTTAATGTATGCTCTGTTGAACTGTCGGTCTTAACAATAACGTCAGATATTATATATCCATCCGCGGGTGCCATTGAAATAGCTACCTTGTCGCCTTCACGGACAGCTCCTATCCAATCTCCAATATCTCCATATCCTGAAACATAGCTAGGAAGATCATTTACGTTAACGCGTGTTATTGTAACAAATTCATTCTCGGATATGGTGAGATTGTATCTTGCTGCAGCACTGACGCTGGCGGTAATATAATTGAAATCCCATGCAGTATCATCGGAATATATATAATGAAGTCCTGCGTCTTTTGCTTCAAGCTCATAAAGTCCGCCTGCCTTGGTGATTTCTACAAAATCACAGGTTTCATCTCCTGCTGTTCCTTTATGCACAAGCTTCAAGGTACCTGTCTTCTGTCCTTTGGCATAAACAGTGATCAGGGTATTATCCGATACATTCAGATACACTCTAGTACCGTCAAGCCCCTGCTCTTCGTCAGCCTGCTGTGCTTCTATATATCTATTTTTCTCTTTTCCACCGATGTTTGTACCGGCACTGTATACAGCCTTTGCATCAGGATAAGACCTGAGACCGAAGTAGCTCTTACCATCAACTTCCTTTGAAATAGCGTTGGTGATGTCTTCTTCATCGGTTCTCTTGTCTACAACATCCGAGAGCTCGACATCGGCATCATATGTCGCCGTGCCGCTTATCTTTGCAAGCACATCCTCAAAAGCAGTATCACTTGCAGCACCACCTATATTAATGGAATCGTTCTGCTCTTCCTTTGCCTTCTCTTCAACAGGCTCTTCAACATCCTCATCGATGTCTGCGTCCTCTTCGGCATTGGAAACCTGCTCCTCCTGCTGCTCGGTCATTTCCTCGACCTGTGCAGGAGCCGCATCCTCAAGAGAATCTAAATTCTCCTCTCCGGTATCTGCAGGAGCCTTTTCGGCTTCCTCATTTACAATATCACTTTGCTGATCGTCGACTACAATGTCTTCACTTCCGCCAACCTCGATCATCTCATCCTCAGCCGCGTATACGGTTGTGGGGATATAGAGGTTTGAGAACATCATAGCTACTGACAACAGCATTGCCAGACTTCTCTTCAATCTTAACATAACCGTCCCTCTTTTCTTAATCTGCTACTGTGAAGTGTCGTTGGGCCCAAAATGGCCAAAATCCCCTGTACCAAAATGGTCCTAACTTCAGTATTTTATCACGTTAATACAGTTATAGCAATTAAATCGGAAATATTTGTGCAATTTACACGACGAAATGTAGATATGTAAACCATTCAGAGCCTGATTTCAGAACAGTTTTTCAAAATGAAAGAAGGCGGCACCGTTACTGCACGATTACCGCCTTTTCTCTTTTACAGATATCATCCTGGGCTGAAATAAAACCAAGTAAAGTGGGTTAGTCTCACTATCATAAAAGTGCAAGGTATTTCGACTGTTCGGAATCAGATATTCCCAATGCCTTCATAGCCTGTTCAGCAGTCCACTTCATATTCCGCATCAAACTCTTTATATTATCGACCATTGCAGCCTTCTGACCTTCCTTCTGACCTTTTTTTCGTCCCTCTTCAACTTCTTTTTCTATCACATCACTCATTAAATCTCTCAATGCCTGGCACATGTCATCCTCCATCCTAATCTCGTCATACAGATCCTTGTTTGCCGACACACTGACCTGCAAAACAGCATCGATATTCTGCAGCTCATCTTTATCCGTAGTCAGCTTTGCCTCAAGAAGGAATTTCTCCACATCACTTCTTTCAGCGTTCTTTCTCAATATACGAAGTACATTGTGCTTTTCCTTGCCCAGTCTCGAAGTCACCACGAACTGCATATCAAACATCACATTTCCGGTGATGTAATAAATGCCCGGATATCGTTCTTCAAAACAGATACCTTTTACCCTTAATAGCTTTTCAAGTTTAAAGGGATAACCATTGCGAATAACTGTTATGGTCACTTCATCTGCCGGTATATCATTCACATGCTTTCCAAGTGATTTATAAATACAGGCATATCCGACTACCTTGTAGTAATCATCTATCGAAAAACTATCGTTATAACCCTTAAACTCAATGAGATTATGTTTCCTAAAGATCTTTCCGATCTCATTTTCGATCACCACATCCGATTTCTTCTTCACGATGAGCATATCCACCCTCAGTGGCTCTTTGTTCAGGCAATGCTCCGATTCAAAAACAAGGTCTTCTTTATTCTTTTTTAATTCCCATTCAGTAGCTCCGACAAAGGCCGGATGCCAATGGTTTCTTTCTGCCATAAATACATTGCTACTGTGCCGATATGATAACATGATGCGGCATATAATTCAACTTTGTGCGCCATTTTTAATAATTCTGACTCTACGGCGAAATGCCGTCCGACAGGAGACCTCCTGTCAGTGATGTATAGCATAATAAAACAATGGGGCAGAAATGTCAATCATCCCAGAACAGATCATCCAGGGTCTTATCCAAAGCCTTGCAAATGGCTATACAGAGATTACGGCGTTTGAGATCACAGCCAGGATGCAGAGGATGATATACCCCTTTCTGTTCTGGCCTATGGAATAGAAGGCATCCTTGAAAACGCAGTATACGATAAAAGTAACGATGCCGGCCAACGCCACAGCATTTTGTCAAGTATATTTTACATTTTCATATCGCCAAAAATACAAAAGAAAAAGGACTGTAATAAACAGTCCTTAAAAACATGTCATTATGCTCCTTTTATATGCCTCGTGTGATTAACTCTTTGAAACCGTAAAGCCTTTTCAGGTGTTACCGCAGGACAATCCGCATCGTAAACGATCGGCTTTTTTCTGGCCTCATCCAACTGTTTTCTTTCTTCCGGGGTAAACATCAATTCTTTCTTCTGTTCTTCAGACAATTCATTATATCTTACCATAGTACAATCCCCTTTCAAAATCGTTCGCCAATCTTGCTGATATCAACCTGATCACATCTATTTCAACACCATCTGTCTCTTTCACAATCCTCTCTGTATATACCACGTAGAGAATATCTCTAACATCACCTGCAAAGCTCTCCACATTTCCGATCACAGTCCTCCCGCCAGTTCCCCCGGCAACAGATGCATCTCCAATAACATCATAACGATCCTCATCTACAGAGTGTTCTTCATCATATGCTTCGATATAGTTCTCATCAAAAAACACACGTGCCGCTGCTCTAAATGAAATACCATGTTTTTCAAGATTTTTTTCTTGCTTCTCCTGATCAAACTCAAAATGAAGTCCCCCCAGAACAAAAGATACTGTTTTATTCCCTTCCAAAGCTCATGCCTCCATTCACTATAATAATATCATATTATTCATATTATTTTCAATTTACATAAAAATCGAAAAAATGTTTGCCATAAGCAAAAAGATGTGTTAAAATTCGAACATAGGTTTGTTTTATCAGGAGGAAACAATGTCCGAGAAAATGTCAGCAAAACAAAAAGAGGTCCTTGAATATGTTAAGGACCAGATCCTGAAGAAGGGCTTCCCCCCTTCGGTACGTGAGATCGGCGAGGCCGTCGGCTTAAAGAGCACCTCTTCCGTCCACGCCCACCTTGAAAGCCTTGAGAAAAAGGGCTACATCAAGCGCGATCCTTCAAAATCCCGCACCATCGAGATCCTTGACGATTCCTTTCAAATGGTACGTCAGGAAATGGTATCCATCCCCATTGTGGGCAGGGTTGCCGCAGGCGAGCCCATCCTGGCCCAGGAAAATATAGAGGGCTACTTCCCCGTTCCCGCGGATATGGTACCCTCAGGCGAGTCCTTTGTCCTTGATGTAAAGGGCGACTCCATGATAAACGCCGGCATCTTTTCCGGCGACCGGATATTTGTCCGCAGGTGCGACACCGCTTCAAACGGCGATATGGTGGTTGCCCTGATCGATGACTCCGCCACCGTCAAAACCTTCTATAAAGAGGACGGCCACTTCCGTCTCCAGCCCGAAAATGACACCATGGATCCCATCATCACGGATCACTGTGATATCCTTGGCAGGGTCTACGGAGTGTTCAGATTTTCAAAAAGCGGTCTTTAATCAAAAAGGGCTGCCGCACTTAGTGTGATAAATGCGGCAGCCTTTTTTGTATTAAATCTGTATTTCTTTTACTTCTTCACTGATCTATTTTACAACTCTTACTCTCAGTACGCCGTCGATGGCATTGAGCTTTCCGACTATCTCGTCGGTCACGGGAGAATCTACATCAAACATCGTGTATGCATACTCACCCTTCGACTTATTGTTCAGCTCCGAGATGTTGATACCCAGCTCGCCGAAGGCTCCGGTGAACTTGGTGATCATGTTCGCAACGTTCATGTGGAATACCACGATCCTGCCGGCAGTCTCGCAGAAGCCCATGTCGCAGGCGGGGAAGTTAACGGAATTCTTTATGTTTCCGTTCTCCATGTAATCACGGATCTCCCTGACTGCCATGACTGCACAGTTGTCTTCGCTCTCCTCGGTGGAAGCACCCAGGTGAGGGATGACGATGCATCCTTCCTTGCCCACGGTGGTGGGGTTGGGGAAATCGGATACGTAACGTGCCAGATGTCCGTCCGCGAGAGCCTTCACAACAGCTTCCTCGTCAACCAGAAGGTCACGGGCGAAGTTGAGGATCACGGTGGTCTCCTTCATAAGGTCGATGGCGTCCGCATTGATCATCTTTTTGGTGGAATCAAGGAGGGGCACATGGATGGTGATGTAATCGCAGTTAGCATAGATCTGGTTTACATCGGTTACATGCTTAACCGACCTTGAAATGTTCCATGCCGCGTTGGGTGAAAGGTAGGGATCGTATCCGTATACCTCCATGCCGAGCTCGAGAGCCGCATTGGCAACTCTGACGCCGATGGCACCAAGTCCGATAACACCCAGCTTCTTGCCCATGATCTCGGTTCCGGCATAGGTCTTTTTCTGCTTTTCGGCAAGCTTGGCTACATCAGCCTCGCCTTCCTTTGTCTTAACCCAGTCGATACCGCCCACGATGTCCCTGGCTGCCAGGAGCATGCCCGCAAGCACCAGCTCCTTAACGCCGTTGGCGTTGGCTCCGGGAGTGTTGAAGACCACGATACCCTTCTTTGCACACTCCTCAAGGGGGATATTGTTTACTCCGGCACCGGCCCTGGCTACTGCCAGAAGCTTATCCGGAAGCTTCATGTCATGCATGGAAGCGGAACGCACCAGGGCAAAATCCGCATCGTCGATGCTGTCCACCTTCACATAGTTTTTATCCAATCCGTCAAGTCCCACCGATGCGATGGGATTCAGGCAAGCGTACTTGTACATCAGGCGTTCTCCTCCTCAAATTTCTTCATGAACTCAACGAGCTTTTCCACACCCTCGATGGGCATTGCGTTGTAGATGGAAGCTCTCATGCCGCCTACGGTCCTGTGGCCCTTGAGGTTTACAAAGCCTGCGGCGGTTGCCTCTTTTACAAACTTGGCGTCGAGCTCTTCGTTGCCGGTTACGAAGGGAACGTTCATAAGGGAGCGGTCCTCTTTCCTTACGGTACCCTTGAAGAGCTTTGAAGAATCAAGGAAGTCGTAAAGAACTGCTGCCTTTTTCTCATTGAGCTCCTTCATTGCGGAAAGTCCACCGTTCTTGAGGAGCCACTTGAATACCTTGCCGCAGATGTAGATTCCGTAGCAGGGAGGCGTGTTGTAAAGTGAATCGTTGTCCGCATGGGTCTTGAACTTCATCATGGTAGGTGTGCAGGGAAGCACATCGTCACGGATGAGATCCTCGCGGATGATGACGATCTGTACGCCCGCAGGGCCTACGTTCTTCTGAACGCCGGCGTAAACCAGGCCGTACTTTGTAACATCCATGGGCTCCGAAAGGAAGCAGGAAGAAACATCGGATACCAGATCCTTGCCCTTGGTGTTGGGAAGGGTGTGGAACTTGGTACCGTAGATGGTGTTGTTCTCGCAGATGTACACATAATCCATGTCATCGGTTATGGGCAGATCCGAGCAGTCGGGGATGTAGGAAAAGGTCTTGTCTGCCGAGGAGGCAAGCTCAACTGCCTCTCCGTAGATCTTTGCCTCTGCAAAGGCCTTCTTTGCCCACTGTCCGGTAAGGATGTAACCCGCTTTTTTGTTCTTCATGAGGTTCATGGGAACGGACGCAAAAACAAGTGAAGCACCGCCCTGTAAAAACAGAACCTTGTAGTTGTCGGGTATGTTGAGAAGCTTGCGAAGATCAGCCTCGGCATCCTTGATGATCTCATCATATACCTTTGATCTGTGGCTCATCTCCATTACGGACATGCCGCTACCCTTGTAATCAAGCATCTCATCGGCAGCCTCCCTGAGAACCTCCTCGGGGAGTACCGCAGGACCTGCGGAAAAATTATAAACTCTGCTCATCTCTTCCTCCTGAGTGTTTTAAAAATGATTAATCTTTAAGGTCGTCGGCGTCGAATGCATCGGCTATACTGCCTCCGGGGCTGACCATGGGGAATACCTTGTCATCCTCGGGTATCACACACTCTATCACACAGGGCGCCTTAAGCTCTATTGCGCGCTTAACGGCATCCTCGACCTCTTCTTTTTTGGTTACCCTGATGGCTGCGCAGCCAAGTCCCTCCGCCACCTTGCAGAAGTCAACCTTATCCTCGAGCACAGTCTGGGAATACCTCTTTCCGTAGAAAAGAGTCTGCCACTGTCTCACCATTCCCAGAACGTGGTTGTTGATGACCACCTGGATTATGGGGATGTTGTAGCGGCTGGCGGTGGCAAGCTCGTTCAGGTTCATCCTGAAACATCCGTCTCCGGCGATGTTGATGCACACCTTGTCGGGACAGCCGACCTTTGCGCCTATGCAGGCTCCAAGGCCGTAACCCATAGTCCCCAGTCCGCCTGAGGAAAGGAAGGTACGCATCTTTGAATATCTGTAATACTGGGCAGCCCACATCTGATGCTGTCCCACATCGGTGGTGATGATGGCGTCGCCCTTTGTAACCTTGTCGATGGTCTCCATAACGAAGGGACAGGAAAGCTGGGATCCGTCATAGGAAAGGGGATACTTCTTACAGTAGGATCTGATGTGATCCATCCAGTCTTTGTTGTCCTTCTGCTCGATTATGGGATTCAGGTGGCGGAGCACGGTGCCGATATCACCGACTACTGAGGCGTCCGTCCTGATATTTTTATTTATCTCGGCGGCATCGATATCTATGTGGAGTATCTTTGCCTTTGAAGCGAAGGTGGCCGCATTTCCGGTCACACGATCAGAGAACCTGGCTCCCAGGGAGATCAGCAGGTCGCACTCGGAAACTCCCAGGTTGGAAGCCTTGGTGCCGTGCATTCCGATCATGCCGGTGTATCTGTCGTCGTGGCCGTCGAAGCCGCCCTTGCCCATGAGGGTATCGCATACGGGGGCGTCGATACGCTTTACAAACTCGGCGACCTCTGCCGCAGCGCCGGAGATGTTCACGCCTCCGCCCACCAGCACGTAGGGCTTCTTTGAGGTTGCTATGAGCTCTGCCGCTCTGTCAATATCTTCGTCCTTAAACTCGTGGGCAGCCTTTTCGTAACGACTGTACACATAAGGATCGGCCACCGGAGGCTCCGGTGTAAATTCGTATTCGTTTGCGGTGACATCCTTGGTCACATCCACAAGGACGGGGCCGGGTCTGCCGGATCCCGCGATCTCAAACGCACGCCTGATGGTGGGTGCCAGATCGGCGATGTCCTTGACTATGTAGCCGTGCTTTGTGATGGGCATGGTAACGCCGGCAATGTCAACCTCCTGAAAGGAATCCTTGCCCAGGGCGGGAAGGACCACATTGCAGGTGATGGCAACCACGGGAACGGAATCCATGAAAGCGGTGGCTATACCCGTAACCAGGTTTGTGGCTCCGGGGCCTGATGTAGCCATGCAGACTCCTACCTTTCCGGTAGCTCTTGCATAGCCGTCTGCCGCGTGGGCCGCTCCCTGCTCATGGCTTGTTAGAACGTGGCGGATCTCTCCGCTGTGCTTGTACAGGGCATCATAGACATTCAGTATGCTGCCTCCGGGATAGCCGAAAACAGTGTCCACGCCCTGTTCCTTAAGGCATTCTATGATTATCTCGGAACCGTTGAGCTTCAATTCTTAATCTCCTATCTTGAGGATGGCACCCTTGTTTGCGCCGGTGACCATCTTTTCGTAACGTGAAAGGTAACCTGTTGTGACCCTGGGCTTCCTGGGCTGCCATTTTTCCTTCCTCTTTGCAAGCTCCTCGTCGGAAACCTTAACATTGAGGGAGTGGGCGGGGATATCTATGCTGATGATATCGCCTTCCTCGATAAGGGCTATGGGGCCTCCCACTGCCGCCTCGGGGGAAACATGTCCGATGGAAGCTCCACGGCTGGCGCCTGAGAAACGCCCGTCGGTAATAAGAGCTACGGATGAGCCCAGTCCCATGCCCGCGATGGCTGAGGTGGGGTTGAGCATCTCTCTCATGCCCGGGCCGCCCTTGGGGCCCTCGTAGCGGATGACGACCACATCACCTTCTACGATCTTTCCGCCCTTGATGGCCTCTATGGCATCCTCTTCGCAGTCAAAAACTCTTGCGGGGCCCTCATGGACCATCATCTCGGGAACAACCGCGCTCTGCTTAACCACGCCGGTATCGGGAGCGATGTTTCCGGAAAGTACGGCGATGCCACCGGTCTCCATGTAAGGCTTGTCAATAGGTCTGATGACCTCGGGATCTTTGTTTATGCAGTCCTTAATGTTTTCACCCACGGTCTTGCCTGTGGCTGTGATCAGGTCAAGCTTTAAAAGGTTCTTCTTTGAGAGCTCGTTCATCACCGCGTAAACTCCGCCGGCCTCTTCAAGCTGCTCCATGTAGGTGGGGCCTGCAGGTGCCAGGTGACAGAGGTTGGGGGTCCTTGCGGAAACCTCGTTTGCCCTCTCGGGTGAAAGCTCGACTCCTGCCTCATGTGCGATAGCGGGAAGATGGAGCATTGTATTTGTGGAGCATCCCAGGGCCATATCCACGGTGAGGGCGTTGATGAAAGCGTCCTCGGTCATTATGTCTCTGGGCTTAATGTCTTTTTCAAGCAGCTCCATGACCTTCATGCCCGCGTGCTTTGCAAGGCGGATACGCGCCGAGTAGGGAGCGGGGATGGTGCCGTTGCCGCGAAGGCCCATTCCTATGGCCTCGGTAAGGCAGTTCATGGAGTTTGCGGTGTACATGCCGGAGCAGGAACCGCAGGAGGGACATACGCACTCCTCGTAATGTGCCAGCTCTTCGGCACCGATCTTGCCGGCAGCCTTTGCGCCCACCGCCTCAAAAATAGATGAAAGTGAGGTCCTGTGGCCGTCGATATGTCCTGCCAGCATGGGGCCGCCGGAGACGAACACCGTGGGGATGTTCAGTCTTGCCGCTGCCATCAGAAGGCTGGGCACGTTTTTATCACAGTTGGGTATCATCACCAGCGCATCAAACTGATGGGCCAGTGCCATACACTCGGTGGAATCGGCGATAAGGTCCCTGGTCACCAGAGAGTACTTCATGCCGATATGCCCCATGGCGATACCGTCGCAGACGGCTATGGCCGGGAACATGATGGGGGTTCCGCCTGCCATTGCCACGCCCAGCTTGACCGCCTCTGCGATCTTGTCCAGATGCATGTGGCCGGGAACTATTTCATTGTAGGAGCAGACGATGCCCACCAGGGGTCTGTCCAGCTCTTCCTTTGTATAACCCAGTGCGTTGAAAAGTGAGCGGGCGGGCGCCTGAGCGTCACCGCACTTTGCGTTTTCTGATCTCATTGTTTTTCCTCTTTTGATATGCCATTCGGCTTTACCCGGAAGGCTTGGTTATACGGCATCCGCAATGATGGAGCCCATTTCACTGCATCCCACGAGCTTAAGCTCTTTACCCTCTGCATTTTCGTTCATGATATCTCCGGTCCTGACTCCTGATGAAAGTACACAGTCCACTGCCTTATCAATGGCATCAGCCTCTTTGTCAAGATCCAGCGAATACCTGAGCATCATGGATGCGGAAAGAATGGTGGCGATGGGGTTTGCCTTGTCCTGCCCCGCAATATCCGGAGCCGATCCGTGTGAGGGCTCGTAGAGTCCGAAGCGGGTGTCGTTTAAGGAAGCCGATGCCAGCATTCCGATGGAACCGGTTACCATGGAGGCCTCATCCGAAAGGATGTCGCCGAACATGTTCTCCGTGAGGATCACATCGAACTGCTTGGGCTGCCTTACCAGCTGCATTGCGCAGTTGTCAACCAGCATGTGCTCAAGCTCCACATCGGGATAGTCCTTTGCCACCTCTTCCACCACTGCTCTCCAGAGCCTGGAGGAATCAAGCACGTTGGCCTTATCCACGGAGGTCACCTTGTTTCTGCGCTTTCTTGCGATATCAAAGGCCTTGATGGCGATACGCCTGATCTCGTTTTCGTCGTAGGTCAGGGTGTCCACTGCCTTCCTTACGCCGTTCTCCTCGGTAGTATGTCTTTCGCCGAAGTAAAGGCCGCCGGTGAGCTCGCGCATGATCAGCATGTCAAAGCCGCCCTCCGTCAGATGCTCTTTCAAAGGGCAGGCCCCCGCAAGCTGGGGATAAAGTACGGCGGGGCGAAGATTGGCGAAAAGATTGAGCGCCTTTCTTATACCCAGAAGGCCCGCCTCGGGGCGAAGGGAGGGCTCAAGCTTGTACCAGGGGGATGTCTTTGCATCTCCTCCGATGGAGCCCATCAGCACCGCGTCACAGCTCTTTGCGGCCGCGATTGCCTCGTTGGTAAGGGGTTTGCCGGTGGCGTCTATGGAAGCGCCTCCCAGCAAAATATCCACATATTCAAAGCTGTGGCCGTATTTTTCAGCCACCCTGTCAAGCACCAGCCTGGCCTGGGTGACGATCTCCGGCCCTATGCCGTCTCCGGCAATGCTTCCTATCCTGAAATCTGCCATCTTTATCTCCCGTAATTCTGATACGTTTCGTAAACTCTGATCCTGCACCAGTCACCCTCGGGCATACCGATAAAAATGCCTCCGCATTTATACCCCTGATCAGACTTGACACAGCGCACGATCTCGATGAACGCATGGATGATATCTCCGGTCCAGATGTGTACATCCGACTCGTAGGTGGTACCCACGTTAAGCTCGGTGTCGCTCATAAAACCGATACCTGACTGTGAGAGGTCAAAGACATCCACATTGATAACTCCGCGGGCCTCTTTTTCCCCTATCTGCCTGAGCAACAGTGTGACCTGCAGATCCATACGGTTTGTTCTTCTTCTGTCCTGCGTGTTTACCCCCATTTATTCTAAGTTACGAAACACCGTTTTCGGTAAAAATATCCTATTATCTTGTTGCAAGAACAGCCTTGAGATCGCCTACCGAATGATGGGTGATAAGCTCTTCTGCCTGTCCTGTGTAAGCCCACTTGCTCAGCAGGAAGTTCCACTCATCCATGGTGAAGGTGGTGGTAGCACCGAAGGGGTCGGTGTAGCTGCGAACCGCTGAGGGAACCTGTGCTGCTGCCTGAGCTGCCGCTGCCTGTACTGCCTGAGGATTCTGAGCTGCCGCTGCTGCTGCTTTCTGTGCTGCCTGTGCTGCTGCAAGAGCCTGTGCCTGTGCCTGTGCTGCCGCAAGAGCCTGGGCCTGGGCTGCCTGAATTGCTGCTGCATCTGCGGTAGCTGCCTGAGGCTGTGCTGCCTGTGCCTGCGCTGCCTGTGCCTGCGCTGCCTGAACCGCTGCAAGTGCCTGTGCCTGAAGTGCGGCAGGGTCAACAGCTGTGGTCTGTGCCTGGTTTACGAGCTCGGGGGCGATCGCCTTGAGCTGCTGGGTAAGAGCAGCGATCTGGCTCTTTACGGACTGCAGGGGCAGGGTCTGCGAAGGATCCTGTGTAACTGCTGCCTCGAGCTGCTTCTCAACTCCGGAAAGGAAGGTGATCCTGTTCTGGATCTGAAGTGCTGCCTCTGATGCTGCGAATACGTTTGTTGCGGCCGCGATGGTCATGAATGCGGTAGCTGCGATCGTGATAAATTTTTTCATGATATTTTCCTTTCTTAACCTATGAACATACTTTTTCAACTTTAGCACAATATAGATATTATTTCAAGTAGACCCTGCGGTTTTCGGTCTGGATCCACTGTCCTATCCTTCGGATACGGCCATCTCGGACCTGGACCACGGTCCTGGCTTAGGGGACCTGACTATTCGCTGAGCTAATCGCCAACTCCGACTAATCGAGCGAGTCATTCGCGCATAGCGGTAAACGCTCTTGACTCGCTCTTCAAGTCTCCGTAGGCGCTGGATCTCATCGAGCAGGTCCTTAATGCGCCA
>JAFYEL010000138.1 GCA_017544285.1 Lachnospiraceae bacterium
ATCTAATTTACCGAAGCAGCAGATAAACCTCATACCTTCCCGCTCACTCATCCCAAAAAGAAAAACCCTCACCCAAACACGATCTTAACCTCAGTCCCCTCACCGGGCTTACTCTTAAGGAAAACCTCGGCGTCATGGAACTGAGCCCCGTGTTTAACGATGGAAAGTCCCAGGCCGGTCCCTCCCACCTTTTTGGAGTGGCTCTTATCCACGCGGTAGAAGCGCTCAAAGACACGGGCCTGCTGGTCCTTGGGGATGCCTATGCCGTCGTCGGCCACGGTCACGAAGACCTTTCCTTCCTCGCGGCCTATTCTAACGTTCACGTTTCCTCCGTCGTGGTCATATTTGATGGCGTTGTCACAGAGGTTGTAGATCATCTCGTGGATGAGCTGCCACACTCCCCTCACGCTCTCGTGAGTGCCCTCCACCAGAACGATGATCTTTCTGTCATTTGCCTGACTGCGCAGGCTGTCCACAACATCCTCGGCCACCTCGTAAAGGTCCACCTGCTCCCACTCCTGGGGCGCGCTTTCCTCATCAAGTCTTGAGAGCTTGATGATATCGTCGATGAGCACGATCATGCGCTGCGCTTCCTTCTGGATATCCCCGGCAAACTCCCTGGCCTTGTCCTTGCTGCACATGCCCTCACGGATCAGCTCCGCAAAGCCGGAGATGGAGGTAAGAGGTGTTTTCAGCTCATGGGAAACGTTGGCGGAAAATTCCCGCCTCAGCTGTTCCCGGGACTCGGACTGCTCGCGGATGGTGAGTTTCTGCTCCTGGAGTTTGTCTATCAGAGGCCGCAGCTCGGGATAGGAGTTGTAACCGTCAAGATGTTCCAGATTGATATCGTTTACCGGCTTTAAGATCTGATTCGCCACTCTGAAAGAGATCACTCCGGAAATGAGAAATACAAGCACAAAGACCCACAGCACCGGGCTTATGGAATGAAAGGCTGCCTGCACACGGCTCAGAGGTCTGGACAGCCTTAATACGGTGTCATCGGCGCAGCGGAAGGCATAGTAGAGCGTACTCTGACCGCCGGACTGGGAAAGGCGTATGCCCTGTCCCTCTCCGATCTCAAATGCCTCCCTCACCTCGGGAAATTCGGCCTGATTGCGGTCCAGGTCCGGATACTCGCTGTCGTAGAGAACACTTCCGTCCCTGTCGATCCAGGTGATCCTGTTGATGTCCTCAAGGCTCTTCAGATACTCAAGACCCCCATGGGCCATGCCGCTGGCCGCGTACTTTGCCTCACCCTTCAGGGCGTCATAGGTCTCGTCCAGGGTCTCCCTGTACTGAATACCGAAAAATATGGCACTGCAGAGGATCAAAACCAATGTCCCCAGCAGAAAAGAATGGATAAAGATCTTCTTTGTCATCCCTGTTTCCCCATACGGTAGCCGACTCCGCGTACCGTTTCAATGTATGATCCCGCTTCCCCCAGCTTTGCCCTGAGGGTACGGATATGCACGTCAAGCGTGCGGTTTTCCCTTTCAGATCCAAGGTCCCATATCCTGTCCAGAAGCACGGAACGGTTCAGGACGATGCCCTCGTTTTCGGCCAGCAGACAGAGAAGCTGGAACTCCTTGTATGTAAGAGACACCTCCTCGCCCTTTACCCTGACCTCGTAGCGCTTGGGAACCAGGGAAAGACAGCCGTTCTGGTAGCTCTCGTCCGTCTTCTTTTTTCCGCGGCGGAGCACAGCCCTCACCCGGGCCAGCAGCTCCATCATGCCGAAGGGTTTTACTATGTAGTCGTCCGCCCCGGCGTCAAGCCCTTCCACTCTGTCGTATTCGGTGGATTTTGCCGTCAGTATGATCACCGGGACGTCCGCATATCCCGGATCGGCCTTCAGTTTTTTGAGCACATCCGAGCCGTCTTCCTCAGGCAGCATCAGATCCAGCAGGATCATGGACGGGGTGAACTTCCCCATAGCCTTCCAGAAATCCGAGGGTCGGTCAAAGCCCTTTGCCTCATAGCCCTCGTTTTCAAGTGCGTATACCACCAGCTTTCGGATGCTGTCATCATCCTCAAGGATAAAGATCTTTTTCAAGTGTTCTCCCTCCTAAGCTACTTTCTTCCCTTTGAAATATAGCATAAAGTAAGGCTGATTGCCACGCGGAAGCCCGGATTTTACAAAGGTTTAACCTTTATCTGCCGATGGATTTAACAATCTCTGCTTAATATACTAATATGGATATTTCACAGATCATACAATTGTTTTGCGGTATCTCCCTCTTTCTCTTCGGCATGTCCCTCATGGGTGACGGCCTGAAGAAGCTGTCGGGAGACAAGCTGGAGCCAATCCTCCACAAGCTTTCAAACACCCGGATCAAAGCCGTCCTCCTGGGCACGGGAGTGACTGCCGTGATCCAGTCATCCTGCGCCATCGCGGTAATGGTGGTGGGTTTTGTCAATTCCGGGATGATGAAGGTTGCACAGGCCGTAAACGTGATCCTGGGGGCCATCCTCGGCACCAGCATCACCGGCTGGATCCTGTGTCTGAGCTACATCGAAGGGGGCGGCAGCTTAAAGGTGCTCCTTTCCACCTCCACCCTCACGGGGCTGGTGGCGGTCCTGGGCATCCTTCTTCGCATGCTTTCGAAAAAGAAGGGCGTGCAGACCACCGGAGACATACTGCTTGGCTTCTGCGTACTTATGCTTGGAATGAAGACCATGAGCGAGGCCGTCAGCGGTCTGGGCAATTCGCCTCAGTTCGTGAACGCTCTTTCAACCCTTTCTTCTCCCCTGATAGGAATCCTCATAGGCGCACTGTTCACCGTACTGCTGCAGTCTGCCTCCGCTGCCGTGGGTATACTCCAGGCCCTCTCCGTCACCGGAGTCATGTCCTTTGAAAACACTCTCCCACTGTTGCTGGGAATCTCCATAGGCGCGGCGGCCCCCGTTATGCTCTCGTCCATCGGAGCCGAGGTGTCAGGAAAACGAACGGCGCTCATATACCCTGTGTCCGCCACTCTGGGCGTCATGTTTGTTGCTTCCGTGTTTTATACCACGGACACCATCGTGCATTTTGAATTCCGCGATACCGTCATGACTCCCTTTAACATAGCCTTGGCCAACACTCTCCTCAGACTTATAATGGTGCTGTTCCTGATGCCCTTCTCCGACATCATCGAGTCCCTGGCGGCCATGATCATCACCGACAAGCCCGGGGACGAAGCGGAGACCTTCCACATCCACCTGGAGGATCGTTTCCTTCCCTACGCAGCTCTTGCCATCGAGCAGAGCCGCCGTACCATAAACGAGATGGCCCACGCTTCCGGCAAGTCCCTGATCAGGTCCCTGTCCCTTATGGACAACTACGACGAAAACCTTTATCGCAAGGTCTATGACGCCGAAGATGCGGTGGACAAGTACGAAACTGCCATCGGAAACTACCTGCTGCGGATCACCCAGAACGATATCTCCGCAAGCCAGAATGAATCCATAGCCCTGTTCCTTCACACGCTCTCGGACTTCGAGCGGATTTCGGATCACGCTCTGAGCCTTGCAAAAAGTGCACGGGAGATCTTTGAAAAAGAAGTGAGGTTTTCCACAGACGCGGGAAATGAGCTCAGCGAGCTCTTCCGCCTGATGCGCAGCCAGGCCAGGATCACCACCGAGGCCTTTACGGAGGCCGACAGATACAAGGCAGCGCAGGTAGGGCCCTTAGACAATCAGATAGAGGCCCTCTGCGACGAGATGAAGAGCAACCACATCCGCCGCCTTCAGGAAAAGAAATGCACCATCCAGCACGGTTTCATATTCAACGATATCGTCAACGTCTGCGAACAGATCTCCGATCACTGCACCCATATTGCGGAAGCCATGACAGAGGAATGACGCTCTGCGCTGTCTTTTGCTCAAAAACATGATATAATATCCCCATGTTAAAAAGGATCACCGAAAAACAGATATACCATACCATTCTGTACTTTGTTTTCTATGCTTTTGTGGGCTGGATCTACGAGGTGTCCCTCTGTATATTCGAGGCAAAGATCGGCTTCGTAAACCGGGGCTTCCTGTGGCTTCCCATACTTCCCGTGTACGGCTTCGGATCCCTTCTGTTCATTCAGCTTTACAGACTCAGAAAGAAAAAACTGCCCGTGGGCAGTTTTGATATGATGCCGGTGGTGATCTTCCTGATCATCCTGGTCTCAACCACCGTTGTGGAGCTTATCACCTCTTACATACTCGAGGCGGCAATCGGCGGATGGCTCTGGGATTACACCGGGTATTTCATGAATTTTGAGGGCCGTATCTCGCTGAAAACGAGCCTCAGGTTCGGCCTTGGGGGGATGGCCATAATCTATATTCTTCATCCCCTGTTAAGACGTGCTCTCTATTCCGCGCCCATAAAGGTGCTGCGGCTTCTTTGCATAATCTTTCTCACTGCCGTCGGCATCGACCTGTGTTTCCGTGTAAAATACGGAAGCAACTTCAAGCAGGCCTCTGCCATCACTTACAGTATACCTTCTTGTTGAGAGGCGTGCTGTTTTTTACTTCAAGAGCATCTATACTGCGGACGAACTGCTCGAATTTCGAGAAACCGTACTCCTTGGGAGTAAAGTCGGGGAATTCGTTTTTCACCTCGGAACTTAAGGTGCCCAAATTCACGCCCTTTGAACCGTAGGAGCGCACCATCTCCACAATGCGGACCTTTATGGGATCATTATCCCTGGGGGTCTTTAAGGTGACGGAAACCGATGTGCCTATGTGCTCCAGGGTCAGGAAATCAAACTTACGCAGGAACACGGAAAACTTGGCGTATCCGTAGTTTCTGGTATCGAAATCGGGATGGCGTTTCTGCAGGCGGTTGCCGAGCAATGCTATGTCTATGCCGTTGTCGTCATCCGTACTTTCTACTATTATATCTTTCAGCGAGGCAGCTATGGTCTCCAGTGGAGTAACCTCCGCTTCGCTGTATTTCTCGTTATCCTTTTCGTTATCCTTAGAAGCGTTCTTTTTCTTTGAAGAATCGGACTTCTTTTTGGGCTTTTCCTTTTCGGAATCGTCCTTTTCGTAATCATCAGCTATACGGTCAAGGAGCTTGAACTCGTCGCAGGCTGCGCGGAAGGGGTTGGGGGTCTTGGACTCTCCCAGTCCTATAACGGTCTTTCCTGCCTCTCTGAGCCTCGCTGCAAGCCTTGTGAAGTCGCTGTCCGAGGAGCATAGGGCAAAGCCCTCAACCTCTCCGGAATACAGGATATCCATGGCGTCGATTATCATCGCCGAGTCCGTGGCGTTTTTCCCGTGGGTGTAGCTGTACTGCTGTACCGGGATCAGTGAATTCATCAAAAGCACCTTTTTCCAGGAGCCGGCATTGCTGCTGGTCCAGTCGCCGTAGATGCGCTTGTAGGTGATGGTGCCCTTGTTTGAGATCTCATTAAGGATTATGGATATGTATTTGGGTGCGATATTATCCGAATCTATCAGTATCGCAAAGCGTTTTTCCTCTGCCATTTGTGTTTCCTCTCTTTTGGTTTTCGAGCCTAACACATTATATCAGAATACTTCCTAAAACAAAACTATTTCCGAGGTTTTGTTTTTTAACTTATGATCTTAGATATATTGAATATATATCATCGATATGTTATAGTGACATGGTCAGAAGCAGAAGCTTTCGGCTCTATATTTCTTTTGCGTGACGAACCGTGTTTCTCTCACGGGGGCTCATGCGGCACCTTTGGGTGTACTTTTACAATTCTGATTTTCAAAGTGGATCCACGGCGTATTCCTTTTGAAATGGTTGAATTTACAGACCGAAAAATCTATAATTAAGGAGGAGTTTTATGGCAAAAAACGACAGAGACTATGATAACGTGTTTAAAAC
>JAFYEL010000139.1 GCA_017544285.1 Lachnospiraceae bacterium
GGAGACCGCCCTCAATTCCTCCGGCGACGTTATGTTTGCGGCAACCGCGGAGTACTATGAGTGGAAGAAACAGGGCAAGAGCCTGCCCGACTTCCTCACAGGGAAAAAGTCGAAATAAGACGGCCCTGTTTTCCTGTATTAACGGAAGTATTTGTGGTAAAATAAGACGTGTATGGTTTCGAAGGGACGGTAGTACATGTTTTTGGAATATGCGGAAAGCATTGTAGACCTGGGGGCGAATATCATCGCCCTTGTGGTCTGCCTGTTTCAATATATAAACCACAAAAACAAAGCCGTGATGTTCACAACGGCTGTTTACATCTGCGCCATCATGAGCTGCTACTACTGGACTGTCTATCTGCTCATTATGGGTGAGACCCCGGATGTATCTGATTTCTACACATATGTGGGTTGGAATGTTGCTTATCTGCTGTTGCTTTATATACTCCTGATCACTGCGCCAAGCGGTGAGAAGGGGTTTTTTCATCCCCTGATGCTGATCCCCATTCCCCTGAATGTGTGGCAGCTCTCTCTTTACCTTCCCTTCGGCGGTGAGGCAAACAGCATCTATCAGGTCACCATCATGACTCTGATTTGCGTTTTCAGCATCCGCAGGGTGTGCTGGTATCTGAAAAACAAAAGCGAGGCTCCGGGTCCTCCGTTTCTTGCGATGAGTCTGATCCTTCTGGCCACAGCCTCCTTTGGAATGTGGACTTCTTCTTGTTTTGATGCTCCCATCGGGGATCTTTATTATCCTTTTTCATTTGTTTCCAGCGGGGCCTATCTCCTTGTGGCTCTGGCCGCAGCTTCCGCAGGAAGGGCTGTGGAGAAAGAGGCTGCCGAACCGGATAACACTCTGAACCGCAAATACCGCACCGTGCTCAAGGTGGGATATCTTCTGGTGATGGTTGTCTGCTGTCTGGGCGGAGTATTTCTCGGCCTCTGGATGAGAGATACCATGCGCGCCAGCATGGAAACCGCCGGAGAGACCGGTATCTACAAGATAATCCCCGTTGTGCTCTTTGTGATCTCACTTTTCCTGCCGGCATTCGCCATGCTGGTGGTGTTTGTGGTGACCTTCATGGACAAGACGATGGAAAACAACGCCCTGCGTGATGCAAGGATGCTGGCGGAGCGTTCCAATGCGGCAAAGAGCGAGTTTTTGGCCAACATGTCCCATGAGATAAGGACCCCCATAAACGCCATGCTGGGCATGAATGAGATAATCCTCAGGGAAAGCCTTCAGGCCAGGAGTCTCCTGCCAAGTGAGAGGGAAGCGGTCCGGGCGGTTTTCAGCGATATCTGCAAGTATGCGGGAAATATTGAGAGCGCCGGCAATAGCCTGCTCTCCATAATCAACGATATCCTTGATTTCTCAAAGATAGAATCCGGAAAGCTGGTCATAACAGAGGCTAAGTATAACCTGAGCTCCGTCCTTAACGACGTGAGCAACATGATCGTCTTTAAAGCCAGGGCCAAGGGACTTGAGTTCTATATCGACGTGGAAAATACCATGCCCGAGGTTCTCTTCGGAGACGAGATCAGGGTCCGCCAGATCATCACCAATCTGCTGAACAACGCGGTCAAGTACACTGACCGCGGAAGCATCAGGATGTCCGTAAAGATGGAAGCCCGGGAGGGCGTGGCCGAGGGAAAGGTCATCTCCATGATCGTGTCGGTTTCCGACAGCGGCATCGGTATCAAAAAAGAGGATATGGAGAGGCTCTTCAACAAGTTTGAGAGGATGGAGCTTGAGAGGAACAGTGCCGTGGAGGGCACGGGCCTGGGCCTTGCCATCACCAGATCCCTGCTTGATCTCATGGGCGGAAGCATAGGGGTTGAAAGCATCTACGGAGAGGGTTCCACCTTTACCGCCGTCATTCCCCAGAAGATAATATCCTGCGAGGCAGTGGGGGATTTTCGTGACAAGTTCGAGAAAAGCATCCAGGATGCCCGGGTTTACCGTGAGAGCTTTACCGCTCCCGAGGCAAGGATACTCATAGTGGACGACACCGCCATGAACCTTAAGGTTGCGGTGGGACTTCTTAAAAACACCGGTATCAACATCGATACCGCAGGCAGCGGCGAGGAAGCCATCACACTGGCCGGGACCATACCCTACGATGTCATACTCATGGACCAGCGCATGCCTAAGATGGATGGTACGGTGGCCCTTCACCGCATACGTGAGGAAAAGGAGGGAGCAAATCACGATACCCCTATAATCTGTCTTACCGCGGATGCCGTTTCCGGAGCCAAGGACAGGTACATGGCAGAGGGCTTTACCGACTATCTTACAAAACCGGTGGACGGTGCTTCCCTTGAAAAGATGCTGATCACCTATCTTCCTCAGGAAAAGGTCGTGGTTCAGCGTTCGGAGGAATCCGGCGATGAGGAGAGCTCAGATATCTCTGTTAAAGATATTTTGGATGCCCTGACCGGCGAGGGAATAGATACATCCGAGGGACTTAAATACTGCGAGCATGACAGCGAGCTATATCTTTCGGTGCTCTCGGATTACCACAGAGGGGCACCTGCAAGGATACATGAAATGCAGACCTATTACAGGATCCGTGACTGGAAGAATTACTGTATACAGGTCCACGCCCTTAAGAGCACCTCAAAGATGATAGGTGCCATGGAGCTTTCCGGAAGAGCCGCCGCCCTTGAGGAGGCTTCCGCCGTGGGGCGTGACGAGGAGATACGCAAAAATCACGGGGCGCTTATAGAAGTCTATACAAAGCTGTATCAGGCAATGGAAAGGATAATCGGCGGGGTAGAGGAACCCGAAGAGGATATACTGGAGTTTTCACCGCAATAGGAGGACAAACAATGGGAAACAGCAGCACATTCATGGCCAACGATCAGGCCGCAACAATTGGGCAGAAGGTGCTTGAGGATTTTATCGAAGAGACAAAAAATCCGATGGAGCTCACCACAAAGCTTCTGCTGAAACTTGTCGAGGACAATAAAGATACGGAATACGGAAAAAAGCATAACTTCGCCGACATTCATTCCATAGAGGACTATAAAAAGAATGTTCCGGTGAATGTATACGATGATTTTGCCCCCTATCTTGAGCGTATGATGGAAGGCGAAAAGAATATTCTGACCGCCTACGTATACAACCATTTCAACGAGACCTCCGGCACCGTGGGCAATCCCAAGGTAGTACCCATGACCGAAGAACAGTCGGGGGTATTTGCAAAGTACAATAACCAGCTTATGTACGGTATTCTCGGTAAGAATGTGGATCCCGACTGGAAGGACGGAAGGGGCTTCTGTACCTCCAGCGGAAACTGCCGTACCCTCCCCAGCGGCCTTACGGTGGGAGAGGCATCAGCAAAGATGGCCGATTACATCAAAGGCGGAAGGGATGCCCTGGATGCCATGATCCGTTCCGTATACACCTCACCCATAGAGGGACTGAATCCCGAGCACGGCATAGACACAAAGTATGTCCATACCCGTTTCGCCCTTATGGACAGGGAAGTAAGGGGAATGGTTACCGGATTCTATTCCGTTATAGTACTATTCCTCCGCTATATCGAGGACAACATCGATCTGCTGATAAATGACATAGAGACGGGAACCATTTCCGATGAGATATCTCTCACCGACGGAGTGAGAGAGAGCCTTATGAAAAAGATAGAACCCATGCCCGAGAGGGCTGCGGAGCTCCGTGAGATCTTTAAGGACGGAGTACCCGAGTGCTGGGTGAGAAAGGTATGGCCCAAGTTTGCATATCTCACCGGTGCCGGCGGAGACGGTTTTGAGGTCTATGACCGTCTTATCAAGGAGCACTATACAGGCGAGGGGATCGCAAATATCTATTCCGGAATAACCGCTTCCGAGGGACTCTGGTCCGTACCCTCCGGGGTAAATGATTTCGACAGCATCCTTGCTCCCTGTGCCGCCTTTGTGGAGTTCCAGCCTGTGGAGGCCGGGGATGATTTCAGCAAGATCTGTACCATGGACCAGCTTGAGGTGGGAAAGGTCTACGAGCTGGTGGTCACCAACCTCAGCGGCTTCTGGCGTTACCGCATGAGTGATGCTGTGATGGTAACGGGATTCTTCAACAAGACCCCCAAGGTTCAGTTCATGTACAGGGTGAACAGGACCATAAATCTGGCAGAGGAAAAGACAACCGAGAAGGCACTTCAGATCGCAGTTGAGGCAACCTGCGATGAGATGGGCATCGATCTTGCGGATTTCTCGGTATACCCCAACACCGATGTCACGCCCAACAGATACGATTTTCTTATAGAGCCGCTGCATGAGATCTCACGCTTCGACATGAAGGCTCTTCAGGAGAGCATATTCAAGAATCTGGTCAAGGCAAATCCCGTATATATGGACTGCTACGAGGATCACTGGCTGGACAAGCCCGAGGTATGCTTCCTTCAGCCCCAGACCTCTCTGCTGTACCGCGACATGATGGTTTACAGAGGTGCTTCCATGAACCAGCTGAAGCCCGTGCGTGTCATCATGAACGAGCGACAGAGAAAGTTCTTCTTTGCCCTCCGCCAGGAGATGGAGGAGGAGTAAATGGGCAGAAAGGCTTATATTAACGGACTTGTCTATACTGCCGATGAAAATAAGCTTAAGGCCGCGTCCTTCATAGTTGAGGACGGGCGATTCGCATATGTGGGTGACGCCACGGATCTTGCCGGATGTGATGAGTGCACAGACCTGGGGGGTGCCTGCGTGATCCCCGGACTGGTGGATTCCCACTGTCACATGATATCCGGGGTGGAACAGTCCGCCATGGACGTGGAGTTTGTGGAGCAGACCACGACACCCGGGGAGCTCGGAGATGTCATGCTTGAGCTTAAGAGAAAGGCCCGCAGGAGCGATAAGGACTGTATGGTCGCCATGGGTATCGATCTGACCGTAGGGACCTTTAGCGCGGCGGATATCGACCGGGCCGTTTCCGACAGGCCGGTGGTGGTATTTTCCTTTGACGGGCACGCACTTCTCCTTAATTCCTTCGCCATGAAGAAGCTGGGAATAGACGAGAATGCGGAGGATCCCTCCGAAGACAGCTACTATGCCAGGGATGAAAAGGGGGTCCCCACGGGACTGGTGATAGAGATACCTGCCATGCGCCCCTGCAAAAAGCTTTTTGCAAAACCGACTCCGGAGATCTGCAGAGGTGCCCTGGGCGAGCTTTCACAAGCATATTCGGCTCTGGGATATACCACCGTTTTTGATGCCATGTCCCTGGAAGATGAGTCGCCCCTTATTCCCGAGGCTCTCGATTCTCTGGACAGAGAGGGTGCTCTGAATTTAAGGGCAGTTCTGAGCTTTGGATACAGCGGAGCAGTCGGCGCGAGCGAAGCCGTGAGGAGCATGGAAAAGATACGCAGCAGCTTTTCTTCCCCCAATGTCATCCCCGACACCCTTAAAATGATAGGGGACGGCACCATAGAGGAGCATTCGGCTCTTCTGGGTGAGCCTTACAGTGATGAAAAAGGCGGATACGGCTCCCTGCTGATGAAGCCGGAGGATATGGCCGAGGCCGCGTCTCTTGCGGCAAAGGCCGGATTTTCCGTGCACATCCACGCCATCGGAGACAAGGCGGTGGACAATGCCCTTGAGGTTCTGACCTCACTGGGAGAGATAAAGGGCACAAAGACCATAGCCCACAACCAGCTTTATACCGATGCAGCTATCAAGAAAATAAGCGAAGCGGGAGATATTTTCTTCCAGACCACTCCCCAATGGATGACGGCGGATGAGCACACCTTAAGGTGCCTGGGACCACAGCGCTTTTCACGCCAGTTCCCGGTGGGCACCATGGTAAAAAGGGGAGTTACGGTAACCTTCGGATCGGACTGCTGCCTTGAGGAGGCAAACTCCGATGCCTTTCTGGGAATGTTCTACGCATGTGCCAGAGGAAATAAGGAAATGTGCGGTGAGGAATGTCTGGTTCCCGAGAGCGAGAGCATCACCAGGATGGAGAGCCTTTTTGCATACACCGCAAACGGCGCGAGGCAGCTTGGACTAAGCGATGAGACGGGGAGCATAAAAGAAGGGCTTTCGGCCGATTTTGTGATAGTTGACAGGGATATAATAAACTGTCCCCTGCCAGAGCTTAAAGATACGGAAGTCATAAAGACGTATTTCCGCGGAAAAACAGTCTACGGCGGTGAGTAAACCGCCGTAGTTTTTTATCTGTATTGTTTACTGTAGGGTTCGACGATGAGAAAGGCCAGAAAGGCCGTTACGAGGATCAGGGCGATGCTGAGTATGGAAAGCCTGATAAATACCCCGACCCGTTTTCCCGGTTCCTTTTTACCGGTCAGGATGTCTCTGTCGGGGTAGCAGAAGCTTAAGATGGGAACCCCGAAAAAGAAGCCGGCCCAGCTCATAAGTACGAACATCACTCCGAACATCATTGCATGATCGTTACGCTGAAGGGCGGTAGTGCCCACTATGCCAAAGCCTATGAGATTGCACACGCTGAAGATGGCCAGAAATATGTTCTTGATCAGAGACCAGCTCTTCTGCTTTTTCTGAAGCACTTCCCTGTCCCTGTCTATGTCTTCGTATGCGTTGACCCTCTGTTTGAACCGGCCCAGCTGTGCCTCGGCCATAAGCTCGTCAAAGCCGGTCTCGGTGCCGCAGTAGGGGCATTTGGCAAAGTATTCGTTTTCCTTCCGCTCCAGGGGCGCTCCGCAGGAGGGACATGTGATATCTACTAAGTTTGTTTCCCGTGTATCCATATCCGTACCTCTCTTAATGCCCTATTTTATCACAGTTTATTGTTTTTTTCACCAAAATCATGTAGGATGAAAACCGATATGGAAAAGGCAGACATGAAAGAAAAAATATACACGATACTGTTTTTTGCCGCCGCCCTTCTGGGGCTGATACTGGCGGTTTATTTCGGCTCCTGCAAAAGGGGCTTTTACATTGACGAATACTATACATACACTCTGGCAAACGGCACCCAGCTGGGCATTGGGATCGAGAACGGATCCAGGCTGGGAACGGAGGATATCAAGGACCAGCTGGTGAGTGACGAGAGCGAGGATTTCCGTTTCGGCCAGGTGTATGAGAACAATTGTAACGATGTCCACCCTCCTCTTTATTATTATCTTGTTCATCTTCTTTCATCCGTTTACTCCGGGGGCTTTTCCAAGTGGACGGGACTCATGGTCAACTATCTGCTTTGGATCCCCTGTCTCGTTCTTGCGGCCCTGTTGTCCCTTGAGATATCCGGGGGCAGAAAGGGACTTGCCCTTGCGGCATTTTCGGCCTACTGTATTTCCCCCGCCATCATATCGGGGCTCATGCTCATCAGAATGTATGTGATGCTCCAGCTTTTTACCATGCTCTACGCCTACATTATCCTCAGGGATATGCGCAGGGATAAGCTTTCGGTAAAGGGATTCCTCATTCCCGTTTTCGCCACGGGATTCCTGGGGTTTCTGACCCAGTATTATTTTGTGGTGATCATGTTTTTCCTGACCTTCTTTTATTTCATCTTCCTGGTTGCCGACGGATGGAAGGAGCGTGCATTCAAGCGCCCCCTGGCCTTCGGCGCCGTGGCCCTTGCATCCCTTGTGGCCACCTACTTTTACTGGCCCGTCTCCGTGTTCCATATCTTCAAGGACTACAGGGGAACGGGAGCCTTTAAGTCCATGACCGCAGCCTCCGGCATAGCAGAGAGGATAGCTCTGTACTTCGGGAACCTCAATCTCAATGTGTTCGGAGGACTGCTTATAATTCCTGTAATGGTATCCGCGGTCGGCGCGTATTTCATGATAAAAAAAGGCAGGCCGGGTCTTGCTTCCCTTCGGGAACGGGCGGTGCTTGTGCTTGGTCTGTCCTCCGGGTGTTATTTCCTGGTGATCACAAAGATCGGTCTTAAGGCCGCCTACGCGTCAAACAGATATGTCTATCCCGTCTACGGGTTCTTTATCATACTCACCGTGATCGGGCTGTATGAGGCCCTGCTGCGATGTGGCAGAGGGAAGATCGCCGCATATGTGACGGCCTTTCTGGTCCTTGCCGGGATCCTTCTTGCCTACAGGGGAGGCCAGGTGCTTTTCCTCTATCCCGAGGAGGCCCTGCTTGACAGCTTTATGGCTGAGCACCCCGATGCGGAGCTTATCGTTTTCAACAATGATGACGGAAAGTATGACACAAGGATAAAGGACTATGTGAAGAAGGACAGCATCTACTGGGCACGGTGTTCCCATCCGGAGGACCTTGATGAGGCTGAGCTGGCTTCCTCAAAGGAGTTGATCGTCTATACCGACGGAAACAGTAATGCCGACGAATGCCTTGACGATCTGAAAAAGATCGCGCCGCAGCTTGATCACACAGAGCACATTTTTACCACTCCCGGAGGGGATTTCGAGGTGTGGTACGTCAGCCGGGGTGAGTGATGGATCGGATAAAGATATACTTCGCCCCCATGGAGGGGATCACAACAAAAACATATCGCCGGGTCCACCGGCAGTTCTACCCGGGAGTCGACCGTTACTACTCACCCTTTATCGTGGTGACATCGGACCATTCCTTTAAAAGGCGGGACAAGAGGGGGATCCTCCCCTATGAGGAGGGACTGGTGCCCCAGCTTCTGACAAACGATCCGGAAGCCTTCGTGTGGGGAGCCAAAAAGCTGGCGGATTCCGGCTATGAAGAGGTGAATCTCAATGCGGGCTGCCCCGTGGGAACGGTGGTGGCAAAGGGCAAGGGCGCAGGGCTTCTGGAGAATCCCGATGCCTTTGACGCCTTTCTCGACAGCATATTTTCCAATGATGATCTTCCGAAAATATCCATAAAAACAAGAGTGGGATTCTACGAAAGCTCCGAGGCAAAAAGACTTGCAAAGATTTTGTCCCGCTATCCCTTCTGCGAGGTGACGGTACACCCCAGGGCCAGAGAGGATTACTACAACGGGACTCCCGATAAGGAGGCCTTTGACGTGATGGCAGAAATAATAAAGGTCCCCATCTGCTATAACGGAGACCTTTGCAGCGTCGGCGATGTGAATAAACTGCTGAGTGAGAGAAATGCCATAGACCGGATAATGCTGGGCCGGGGGCTCATTGCGGATCCGGATCTTGCAGGCGAGATAAAAACCGGTGAGAGGACCGGCAGGCTGTACGAATACTTATCCTGTCTCAGGAAGGAATACAAAGAGGAACTGTCCGGAGACAGGGATGTACTCTTCAAGCTCAAGGAGATATGGAGCTATGTGGGCCGGGGCTTTCCGGATCACGAAAAGAGCCTTAAAACCATCCGGCGGTGCAGCAATCTTACCGAATACGACATAGCGGTGAGGGAGATCCTGACTCCCTCATGAACGGAGCTGTTCAAGCTTTGCCTTTAAGGCCTCATAAGCCTCATCACAGTCGCTGATCCCGGCCACTGTTTTTTCCATGGGACAGACATCGGTCCCGCTCCTGTTTATGATCCTGTCGGTAATGGTCTCACAGGTACAGGGGATGCCGTATTCTTCCAGGTATGCCTTTCCCGCCTCGGACATTGTCCTCCCGTATACGCTGACTATACCCGCTTTTACAAAGAGCATGGCTGCAGCTTTTCCGACTATAATATCGGCACAGGCAAAACCTTTCAGATCTCTTCCTGAAGAGAGAAATCTCATCATCGGGGATATCCCCCTGCCGTCATCAAATATTATCTCGCCTTCGCGGCAAAGACATATTGAGTGCCCATCCAGATTCTTTTTTGCAAGTTCGATATCATTCATTTTCCTTCACCAGTGCCTTATGAAGAACTATCACGATAACCGGGACAAGGATGGCCTGAAGAGCCAGGCCTATAAAGCCTGTTTTTATCTGTTCCCATACCATTTCCGTCGTGAAGGGCGCCAGATCACGGGCTAATGCGACTATCCCAAGGAAAACCGCCCTGCCGGTGATCTGTGCAAGGATCACTGCCGGGAATGCCCAAAGGGGAGTCTTTGTGATCTTTTTGGAAAAGACTCCCGAGATGAGGCCAAAGAGCACAAGCTCCACCGTCATGAAAGGAAGCCTCGCCGCGGGGGGCATGGGGGATCCCATGGCAGAGGTGATAAAGTGGCTGATGACGGGAGAGAAGAACCCCACCGCCGCGCCGTATCCGGGCCCCAAAAGGCAGCCGCCAAGAAGTACGGGCAGGTACATGGGCAGCCATTTTACTCCGCCGGGCCGGCCCAGCACCAGATGGACTATCTGGGGAAGGATCACGGCCAGGGCTATGATCCCCACAGATATGATGGTTTTATATGCGATCTTTTTTCCTACACTGAGATTATCATTAACGAGAATACTGTCTACCATATTATTTTTCCTCCGTATCTTATGATCCTGTATCTGTTTTTTCAAAGGCTTTTGCTACATCCTCAAGCAGATTGCGTATGGGGAGATGCTGGGGACATGCCTTCTCGCATTTTCCGCATTTGATGCAGCTTGAGGCCTTGCCTCCGTCACGGGTGTAAACGTTCCTGTAGTAAAAGCCGGGATTCCAGTCGTGTGTGAGCTCCTGCATGTTCAGGCAGGTTCACGAGATTACCGCCCTTTACAGGCTCCATCACCAGGATGGGTTTGTTGTATTTCCGGCAGAGCTCGTAGAGCTTACGGCTCTGTACGGCGGGATCGTCATAGTCCAGATAGTTGAACTGTATCTGAACAACCTCGATCTCGGGATAGTCGTTAAGTATCCTCTCCAGCATATCTGCCGTGTCGTGGAAGGATATCCCGAAGTGCCTGATCTTTCCCTCGGCCTTGAACTCAAGACCGGTCTCATAGGCGCATACACCCGAATCCAAGTTTTTTCTTTACCTTTTCCATAGATCACACTCCAGTCATAAAACAGATTAACAGGGGATTTTGTATCGACAAAGAAGGTATAGATACAAACATTATTCTACCACATGGAGGAGAGGTAATAAACACCATCCTGTATTTTGAACAAATGATGGCTTTAAACCTGTAAAAAGTGGTATAATCAACAGTGTGCGATCATGTATAGTAACCAGAGATATAAGGAGGTTTATTATGGATATCATGCAGATGTTACCCACCATACTGATAGTGATAGCGGTAATAGTGGTTCTTGGGATCATAGCCAGCGGCTACGTAAAGGCTCCGCCGGATATGGCTTACATCATCTCAGGATTTAAGAGAAAGCCCAAGATCCTTATCGGACGGGCCGGAATAAAGATCCCCTTCCTGGAGAGAAAGGATACCCTTTCCCTGAGACAGATATCCATCGACATAAAGACAAACGGA
>JAFYEL010000140.1 GCA_017544285.1 Lachnospiraceae bacterium
CTTCACGGATATCCTTGCGTTCTTATTGGCGTTCTTCAGATCGTAGATCAGCTGCGCCAGATCCTCTATGGAGTAAATGTCATGATGAGGCGGCGGTGATATAAGGCTGACACCGGGGGTTGAATGTCTGGTCCTGGCGATCCAGGGATAAACCTTCTTTCCTGGCAGATGTCCGCCCTCGCCGGGCTTTGCGCCCTGAGCCATTTTTATCTGTATCTCCCTTGCGCTCACAAGGTAGCGGCTGGTTACGCCGAAACGTCCGCTGGCCACCTGCTTGATGGCCGAGCTTCTGTCGTGATCGGTGCCTGCCGAAAGTATCCTCTCTTCGCTTTCTCCGCCCTCACCGCTGTTGGATTTACCCTGCAGATGGTTCATGGCGATGGCAAGGGTCTGATGAGCCTCCTCGGAAATCGAACCGTAGGACATGGCTCCCGTCTTAAAGCGCTTTACGATCTCTTCCTCGCTCTCAACCTCATCAAGAGGCACGCCCTCCTTGGGATAGTTGAAGTCCAAAAGGCTTCTTAAATATCCGGTCTGCTCACCGTCTACCATCTCGGTGTACTGACGGAATTTTTCATAGCTGCCCTCCCTGGTGGAAAGCTGCAGCATATGTATGGTCCGGGGATTGTACCTGTGGTTCTCTCCCCTGCTCCTGCTCTTGTGGCGGCCCATGGCCGTGAGCTCCAGATCTGTCTTTAAGCCCAGTGGATCAAAGGCTCTGCTGTGCTGCTCGTCCGCAACATTTCCTATCTCATCCAGAGTGATGCCGCCAACCCTGCTGACGGTGCCGGGGAAGTAGCGGTCGATGACTTCTTCGGAAATACCTATGGCCTCGAATATCTTGCTGCCCTGATAGGACTGGATGGTGGATATACCCATCTTTGAGGCGATCTTTACTATGCCGAAAAGGATGGCGCTGTCATAGTCCTCAACCGCGGCGTAGTAATCCTTATCCAGAAGCTCCTCCTCAATAAGCTCCGCAATGGTCGCATGCGCCAGATAAGGATTCACCGCCGAAGCTCCGTAGCCCAGCAGGGTGGCGAAGTGATGTACCTCCCTGGGCTCACCGGACTCGAGTATCAGAGACATGGCCGTACACTTCTTTGTCTCAACCAGATGGTTGTGGACTGCGGCCACCGCCAGAAGTGAAGGTATGGCCACATGATTTTCGTCAACTCCCCTGTCCGAAAGGATGAGGATGTTGGCGCCCTGTCTGTATGCCTTGTCCACCTCAACGAAAAGATGGTCCATGACCCTCTTCATAGGCGTGCTCTTATAGAAGAGGATGGATACCTTTGCGACCTTGAATCCATCCTTCTTCATATTTTCTATCTTCAAAAGATCCAGGTCCGTCAGAATGGGATTGTTGATCTTCAGCACCTGGCAGTTCTCGGGCTTCTCCTCAAGCAGGTTTCCGTTCTTGCCCACATACACGGTCCTGGAGGTAACTATCTCTTCCCTCTGTGCATCGATGGGAGGATTCGTAACCTGGGCAAAGAGCTGCTTGAAATAGTAGAACAGAGGCTGATACTCTCCCGAAAGTGCGGCGATGGGTGTATCCACGCCCATGGAGCCTATGGCCTCGGTTCCGGAAAGAGCCATGGCAAGAAGTCCGTCGTGATAATTCTCCCAGGTATATCCGAAGGCCTTCTGCAGTCTCTTTCTCTGCTCGCTGCTTATCTGAGGCACCTTTTTGTTGGGGATCTTTATATCGGCAAGGAGTGTCAGTGAGCTGTCAAGCCACTCTCCGTAAGGACGGCTCAGGGCATATCTTTCCTTTATCTCCTCGTCCAGGATCACCCTTTTTTCCCTGGTGTCCACCAGCAGAAGCTTTCCGGGATGAAGTCTTTCCTTTTTGATGATATGGCTCTCGTCCAGCTCCAGCACACCCACCTCGGAAGAAAGGATCAGGCGGTTGTCATCCGTCACATAGTATCTGGAGGGACGAAGTCCGTTGCGGTCCAGAATGGCGCCCATCACATCTCCGTCGGAGAAAAGGATGGAAGCCGGTCCGTCCCAGGGCTCCATCATGGTTGCGTAATACTGATAAAAATCCCTCTCCTCCTGAGACAGAGTCTCATTGTGAGCCCAGGGCTCGGGGATCATTATGGTCATGGCAAGGGGCAGATCCATACCGCTCATCACAAGGAATTCCAGAGTGTTATCCAGCATTGCGGAATCGGATCCGCTCTGAGAGATCACCGGAAGGACCTTTGTCATATCCTCATCGGAAAAATATCCGGTGTGCATGGTCTCCTCGCGGGCCAGCATCTTGTCGGCGTTGCCCTTGATGGTGTTGATCTCGCTGTTGTGTACTATAAAGCGGTTGGGGTGAGCCCTGTTCCAGCTGGGCATGGTGTTGGTCGAAAAACGTGAATGCACCATGGCGATAGCGGACTTGTAATCCGGATCCATAAGATCGGTGAAAAATGTCCTAAGCTGTCCCACCAGGAACATTCCCTTGTAGACTATGGTCCTGCAGGAAAGGGAAGGCACATAGGTAGTGGCGCTGCTCTGCTCAAACTCGCGGCGCACCACATAGAGCATCCTGTCGAAATCCAGATCCTCCTTTGCCTCCTCAGGTCTTTCTATGAACGCCTGCCAGATATCGGGCATGCACTCTCTGGCCTTCGATCCCAGCACATCGGGATCGGACTCCACCTTTCTCCAGGCGATAAGTCTGAGCTGTGCCTTTCTGACTATGATCTCAAACATGGATCTGGCCTGTCTTGTGTCCAGATCGTTCTGAGGGAAAAAGAACATGCCCACGCCGTACTTACGTCTTGCGGGGAGGGTAACTCCCTGTTCCTTAAGCTTTTTAACAAAGAAATCGTGGGGGATCTGAGTCAGTATGCCCACACCGTCTCCGGTCTTTCCCTCTGCATCCTTTCCTGCCCTGTGCTCCAGGTTTTCCACTATGGAAAGAGCGTCTGTCACAAGAGTGTGGCTCTCTCTTCCTTCGATGTCGATAATGGCTCCGATACCGCAGTTGTCATGTTCGAACTGCGGGTTGTACAATCCCTTTTCTCGTATCAGCTTAAATTGGTCCGGCATTGTTTTCTCCTCCTGAAATGACAAAAAGGCGCTCCGGGAATTAAACCCGAAGCGCCTTTGCTTCAACTTTGTGTATTTTACAACTTGTTACCCTCACTGTCAAGCTTTACTTTAACGCAGTATTTTAAAAAATTTCTTCCTTTGTGATATAATCAGTTATCATAAAAATTCGGAGACCACTATGGCAGACCAAAAAAATCTGTTACTGAAAAACGGAATAAAGTATCTCTGCTTCTTCTTCCTTTCCATCGCTCTGCTCACAGGCTTTCTCACAGTCTCGGCACTGCTCCCCGGCGATAGGATCCGCGAAAACATGCACCGCTCGGCAGAGCTGGTCTGCGAAAAGGATGTATTCTTTAACGCTATTGAAAACATACCCGCATCAAAGATAGACAGGTATGCGGATTCCATAATCCTGAACATCGCCTGGAATTTCGACCCGGCAGATCCCCTTGCCTCGGTAATGGAATCAAAGTTCTATGATGTCTACGGAACGGACAAAAACCAAAACCTCATGGACTGTCTGGATAACGGATATGCTCCCAACCTGCAGTACATACGCTACTGGCACGGAAGTGCGGCAGTAGTCAGATTTCTAATGCTCTTCACGGATCTTAAGGGCATCTACATATTAAATGCCCTCATCATGGCTGTCCTTACCGCAGCGCTTTTGATCACCCTGTTAAAAAGGAAGCTCTTCGCTCCCGCAGTGGGCTTTATCTCAGCCCTCATATCCGTTTCCGTCTGGTTTGTGCCCTTTTCAATGGAGTACACCTGGAACTTCATACTCATGCTGGTCTTTTCACTGGCGGCGGTAAGGCTTGAGCTCAAGGGCACAGCCGTCCCCGGATATCTTTTTCTGGCAGCGGGAATACTCACCAACTACCTGGACTTTCTCACCACCGAGACCCTGACCCTGCTGATGCCCCTCATCCTCGTGCTGTATCTCCGGCTCATAGTTTCGGGCCGCCCTCTGAAGGAAGGAAAAATACTTCTGATCACCTCCTCACTTTTCTGGGGAGCCGGCTACTGCCTGACCTGGGTCACAAAGTGGGCACTTGCCGCCCTGGTCCTTCATAAAAACACCCTGCCCCTTGTCACCGGATATGTGGATAAATGGCTGGGAGAGACCACCGGCCTTTCTCCCCTTGCTCTGCTTGCGGCAGCCGTGACCAGGAATCTCACCTCGCTCTTTCCCTTCGGCTACGACGCCGGAGGAGTGGTATTCGGCGTCATCCTCCTGATCACACTCTGCTACATCTTCTATGTCCACGGAAAAAAAACGGACAAAAAAGGAGCCCTGCTGCTGTTGCTTATTGCAGGACTCCTTCCCTATGTACGTTATCTTGTTTTAAGAAGCCATTCCTACGGGCACTTCTTTTTCACCTACCGGGCTCAGGCATCC
>JAFYEL010000141.1 GCA_017544285.1 Lachnospiraceae bacterium
GCCTGACCACTTTTGCACCTTTTGCACCTTTTACAGAGGAATATCGGCCGCAGTTCCCGACAGACAAGCTTCCTTCCGTCCTTGGCAGTATGGTAGAGTGCCTGGCGGAAGCAACCCGGACGCCGGAAGAGATGGGAGGCCTTCTTTCCCTCGGGGTGCTGGCAACGCTTTTCCAGTCCAGGTTCCGGGTTGAAGTCACCCCGGACTGGCAGGAGCCCCTCTGCCTGTACTGTGCGGCCGTCGCCCCGCCGGGCGAGAGGAAGTCAGCCGTCATCTCCGCACTGACAAAGCCTATCTATGAGCGGCGCTGGCTTGTGGATGACACAACATCGGTAAAGCTCGTAGAGATGATCTCTCCATCTTTTTTATTCATTTCAAAGAATATAGAAACATTGAAAGAGCGTGACTTGTACTACGGCACTGCAAGCTTATAAAGATGCCGTCTCCGTCGCCCCTCATCAGAACATGCAAAACTGATAATAATCTGCGTTTTGAGACTCACCTTTATACTTAGCTATTTCTGGATAATCCCTTAAGATGGATATATCTACTTCTGCTTCTGGATTCAGGTAATGAATTATATCCATACCTGTTCTCTCAATTTTATCCTGTAAGTATTTTTTGATTACTACAATATGGACATCCTCCACCTCTTTTTGACCTACTATTGATTGTCGTTCTCCAACTGTGTCCTTTACTACATTTCCACCATACTCTTGCATCTGAACCAGATGCATATTGTGAAGGACTTTTTTTGTTCTTCTCGAAGTCCCACTCTCTAATTAGTTCTGGATATTGTGATGCAAAATCATTAAATCCTTCTATTTTTATGTGATTGCAACAGTAAGGACAACCTCTTTTTGCTCTGGCATTTGGGGAAGCTTGCCAAGAGTTCCCACAGTCTTTGCAACGCCACCAAACCTTTTTAGAATAATAGGCGACGACAGAATCTGGTGTTAAGTCTCCATTTTTTTCATAGTCCCACTCTTTTGCTACTTCTGGATTAATTGTTGCTAAATCATTAAAGCCTTTTTTTACTTTAAGATTAGCACAATAAGGACATCCACTATGTACATGTGTTCTATTGCTTACTGAAGCATACCAAGTGTTTCCACATTTTTTACACTTCCACCATGCTTTTCTATTTGAGCCATAGCTAAATGTGGTTGGGTCAATGCCTTCCTGCGAGTTTAATTCCCAACACCATTCACTCATCAACTCTGGATTTGTAGTTGCAAAATCATTTATTCCACTAATGATTTTGTGGTTAGAGCAAACAGGACAACCATTACCAAGAGTTCTTTTATTAACAGGCATCAGATAGGAAGGATGCCCTTTGGGACATATCCAATAGAACTTCTTGTTTGAGTATTCTGCTAATGTTTGTGGGTCGATTGCCCCATTTTTTTCATAGTCCCATTCAGCTAAAAGTGACTCTTTCATAGTAAAGTCCTCAGTTTTGTGATTAAAATAAGTATATCACATCTCCCAGACAATAGATAGCAGGATTATTCCTGCATTTCTATATCAACTCTGCATCTCTTTCAAGTCAACGCTTTGAGGAATCTTAACCATCACATCAACGATGTTTTTCACCCATATGTTATGTATGTATCGCTGTACTGCCGATGTGGCTAACCCTGTTCACCGGGTAATCCGACACCAGCCTTTTTATCGAATCCTCCATTTCATTGTAGTATTCGTTCCACCTGCTATCGTAGGGGACAAGGAAGATTGGAAACAGGTCCCATAGTTCTTCCAATGTCATTACTGAGAGTTTTTTTACCCATATCATCCTCACAAATCAAAAAAGATATCTGTGCAATAATATAGCCAGGTGCACACCCGACTTCAACACCTTTCTGCTAAGAAGGCTCGAACGAGCCCTTCGAGCCTCAAAAACGAGCCCTCGCCTTTATGCCGCCGCTTCCCGTATCAAAGACATAATGCAGTTTTCTGTTTATCCGATGCAGGGGTCATTTCAATGCTGGGAAAACATGGAACCGGCTGTTCAGGAACTGATCAGCTGCGGTTACCCTGCCGAAACAGTGAGGCTCACCGGCGGCCGCTTCTCCAAAAATCTTCTTGTGAATCCGCTTGCAAAAGGTGCAAAAGGTGCAAAAGCCAGTTAAAAGCCTTTTCGCATCCTGACAGGCAGGACCGGACAGAAAAGAACACAGCTCACCCGAACAAATCGGGTGAGCTGTGAGTTTCTTTGTTGTTCTGTTTTTTCTTTCACTTCCGGAAGCGGGAGAGGAATTCGATGGTCTCGGGCTTCTGCGGGTTGCCGAAGATTTCTTCCGGGCTCCCCTGCTCACAGATGACGCCGTCGTTCATGTAGACGACGCGGCTGCTGACGTCGCGGGCGAAGGCCATTTCATGGGTGACGACCAGCATGGTCATGCCGCTTTCGGCCAGGCGCTGCATAACCGCCAACACTTCGCCGACCATTTCCGGGTCGAGCGCCGAGGTCGGCTCGTCAAAGAGCAGGACTTCGGGGTCCATTGCCATAGCGCGGGCAATCGCCACGCGCTGCTTCTGTCCGCCGGAAATCTGCCGGGGCCTGGCGTTGATGAAGGGGGCC
>JAFYEL010000142.1 GCA_017544285.1 Lachnospiraceae bacterium
AGCGTATACGCTTCCGTCCCCTGCGTACCTCTGAGCGGTAAGGAATATGGTCACATCCTGCCACCTTGGCAGCACCATGGACTTTTCCTTTTTCCATCTGTAAGAGGCGCCGGTCCTCTCCTCAAAGGGCACCCCCGACCTGTAGACCTCAAGGATATCATCATCCTCGAGGATATATTCCCAACACCGGTTTGCCGAAAGGAGCATCCGGTTTTCTTCTTTTTTTACATAGTCCGAAAAGCCCTCGATCTCACCGGGAGCCCCCAGTTTTTTTGCATATTCCTGGGCGTAGGACGAAAGATAGGGGATGGTCTGGATGCTTCCCTCCGCCTTCTTTTCACCAAGGCACTGACGGGCGTTCTCGCACCACTCGCACTTGACTCCCACAAGGGACTCAAGCCTTCCCTTAAGCTGTTCTTCGGCCCCCGCCAAAATGCTGTCCCGGATCTTTTTCACCAGCCCGGGCAGAGCCGATGTAAAGAACTCACCCAACAGCTGTTTTACATCCTTTAAGGAAAAAGCGGCTTCACACTCCATGCCTCCGTTCCAGAGATACCCCCGGGCCTCGTCCACCGCCGCCTCCAGACCGCAGCTTTTCACCATCTGATCAAGGAGCATGGTGTAGAGGGTGACCTGGGCCTTGTGGGAGAGTTTCATCCTCCGGGTCAGCTTTATATCCACCACGGACAGCACCACCCGGCCGTCTTCCCCGTCCCAGGACGCCCTTATAAGGTCCGGATACATATGGGTAAAATCAACCCTCAGATATTCATCCTCTCCGTTGTAAAGGGCGGGATCAAAGGAAAACCACCTCTCCTTAAAACCGTCGGTGGCATAGACTTTGGGCTGGTAGATGTACCGGTCGATGTGGTCTTCCTTTACGGCTGCTACCGCGGAGCGCAGAAACTCAAGGGTCTGTTCATCGTCAAGCTTTGCATAGCTCTCATTCCCCTTTTCGTCGCGGTTCTTTGCAGCCAGAAGAGTCTCTGCCTTAATGTAGTTTTTGACCACGAAAAGCTCCCAGTTCTCTCCTGCCCTCGCGGCCACGATGTCCCCGGCACCCGTGGGGCGTTCCAGACCAAAGCTTTTCAGGTCGCGGCCGGCCAGACCGCTGTAGAAAAGGTTTCTCTCACAGCCGTGTACAAAGTATCCCTCTATGGTTTTTGACGGTTTTATCCTGAATGTGTATTTTGACATAGATCGTGGCAGGTCCTTCATTTTATTTAGCTATTATGGCAGAAATATGATATGATATCAATGTTATGCAAAAAGTAATGAAAAGACTCATCCCCTTGGCACTGGCTGTGATCATGGCCCTCACCTGCCTTGCGGGATGTAAAAAAACGGATAAAGATACAGAGATAATACTCACCACGCCCTTCGAGGAAAACGAAGTATTCCGCATCGAAAACGAAAGCTGCTTCCTGCCCGAGGTCATGGTGTACATGCGCACCGCCCAGGACAAGTACGAAGGGCTCTTCGGCCCCGAGATCTGGGATAAGGACCTGGGGGACATCACCCTGGCCGACCAGCTGAAGGGCACCGTCCTTGCAAGGCTTGCCCAGATAAAGGTCATGCAGCTTCTGGCCGCGGACTACGGCCTCACTCTTTCCCCCCAGGAGACCGCTCTGGCCGAAAAAGCAGCCTCCGCATACATGGATACCCTCTCACAGAACGAGATAGCCGACATGGGCATAGACAAAGAGACCGTTGCAAATATGTACGGCCAGTACGCCCTGGCTGACCGGGTATACCGTGAGATCACCAAGGACGTCAACCCCGAGATCTCCGACGACGAAGCCCGCACCATCAAGGTAAAGCACATCCTGATAAAGACCTACGTCACCGACCTTTCGGGAAACAGAGTCCCCTACTCTTCTTCCGACAAGAGCAAGGCTAAGCGCAGGATCGAAAACATCGCTCAGAAGCTTGAGGAGGGCGAGGACTTCGACGACCTTGCCGGCCGGTACAATGAAGATAAGAAGAGTACCTACTCCTTCATGAAGGGCTCCATGCCCGAGAGCTTTGAGAACGCTGCCTTCGAGCTTGACAACGACGAAGTCTCCGGCATAGTTGAGACCGAGTACGGCTACCATATCATAAAGTGCATCAGCACCTTTGACCGTGATGAGACCGACGAAAACAAGCTCAAGATAGTAAAGGAGCGCAAAAACGAGGTCTTCAACCAGGTCTATTCCGACTACGTGCTGACCCTCCACTCAAACCTCAACGAAGAGCTCTGGAACAGCCTCGATTTCACCAAGGACAGCAGCATCACCACCACGGATTTCTTTGACATCTACAGCCTTGTGCTTGGTGATGAAGAAGCGCAGGATCATTCGGATGGTCAGTAAAACGGATCTGAAAAAGCGCATATTCATATCGGCGGCAGTCCTGCTGCCTGTATGCCTTCTGATCTTCTTTTTAAACATACCCGCATATCACGAGATCCCCGTCACCGGCGAGATCTACTGCTTTGACACCCTCTGCAGCATCTCAATCTACAATATGAAGTCCATGACCAAAATGAATGCCCAAAGGGCCGTAAACGACGCCCTTGCGGAGTGCACCCGCTATGAGAACATGCTCTCCACCACAAAGGAGGGTAGCGACATCTACCGCCTCAACCACGCGAAAGGAGAGCCGGTAGAGTGTTCCGTGGATACAATAAAACTTCTGGAGATGGGCAAGGAGGCGGGCCTTATCTCCGACGGCCGTTTTGATATCACCATAGGCCGGGTCACCTCTCTCTGGGACTTCCACTCCTCATCTCCCGAACTTCCCGACAAAGAAGAGATCGAAAAGGCCCTGGAGACGGTAAATTACGACTGGATCGGCACCTCCGGCAACAAGGCCGTGCTCCTCAATGAAGAAGCCGCCGTGGACCTGGGAGGCATAGCCAAGGGCTATGTTGATGACAGGCTCTGCGAATTCCTCCGTGAACGGTCGGTAACAAGCGCGGTTATAAACCTTGGGGGCAATGTCTGCGTCATTGGCGGCAAGACCACTCCCGCCTCCGTGGGTTCAAAGTCCGAAAGCTTTAAGGTAGGCATAGAAGCCCCTTTTTCCAACCGCCGGGAGCTGCTTCAGACCGTGGAGGTTAACGACTCTACACTTGTGACCAGCGGGGTGTATGAGAGATACTTTGAAAAAGACGGCGTGAGATACCACCATGTGATAGACAGTAAGACGGGATATCCCGCAGATACGGACCTTCTCTCCGTGACGGTGCTTGGGCCTTCGGGAAGCTCGGCAGACTGCGACGCTTATTCCACTATCTGCCTGATACTGGGTGAGGAGGAAGGAATGAAGCTGATAGAGTCAAAGGACGGCTTCGAAGCCCTCTTTGCAAGGGATGACGGAAGTGTGGTCACCACGAAAGGGTGGCCTTAAAGGGCATCCACGTTGTCGTACACCCTTTTCCCCAATCCTATGATGAGACTGACGCAGGCCCCTGCCAGAAACAGCATGAAGAGCACCGCGTAGTAAAGCTCAATGGGCGCCTTCAGAGTTTCATAGAGCATGTAGCTCAGGAAGGTGATCACCAGTGTCATGAGCATTACCACTCCCATATTAAAGAAGGTGTTGACGTTACCCCTGAGAGCGCTGTATTCGTCATCCCAGATGGTGTAGGGCGAATTGCTGTCCAGACACATGCCCATGGCCAGGGATATGATGTGCGAAAGCAGCAGCATCACTGCGTAAAGCAGGGCCAGCGGCAGGGAAGGCCTCAGGTAGATGCAGATGATGACACAGGTTAAAAGCAGCACCGGATAGGTGATGATAAAGCTTGTGGCAGCCTTGGCCAGTATCTGGGTGGTATAGGGCACGGGAATGTATTTCACCAGGTCCAGATGTGCCCCCTCCCTCGTAAAGGCTGTGGAGGCCACGGAATTCATGGCTGTGGCTATAAATCCCAGGGCGATCATAACTATCATCACCGTCACTCTTGCCCGTCCCATGTTTTTCTGATACAGAGAGATAAAAGAAGCCATACTGCCCTGCTCCTTCATGAAATGGAAGAGCACGAAGGCGCATACCGGCAGGATCAGGTTCACATACACGCAGTTGTTTGCAAAGGCCTTGGTGCGTATCAGCACCCTGAGCTCTTTTTTTATGTTTGAGAGAAGCACCGGCGAGGGTTGCAGGTCACTCTCCTTTATTCCCTTTTTCTGTCTGCTTCCCAGAGCCGCGGCGGTATAGAGCCCCTCCTGATACAGCGCCCCGCCCATAAGGTAGAAAAGCAGGCACAACAGGATATTTGCCCCCAGATACAAAAGCAGGTGAATAAGGCTTCCCTCGGACACCGCCTTTGACAGCCAGGGAACGGGGAAGAAGATAATGTTTAAGGTGCGAAGAAACATATCGTTGCCGCTTCCCAGCACCTCAAGGTAGTTGTCGAGGTTTACCTCTCCCAGGTTCCTCACGGAGGCCACGAACAACCCTCCGAAAAGAAGGGTCAGCACCGTGGTGGCGTGGAAAAAGGTGTTTGCGTTTTTTATGCCCTTCAGCAGTGCCATCAAAAGAAGGCAGAAAAGGGCGCAGTATATCATGGGGATCAGGGGCAGTAAAAAGGTGCCCAGAAGTGCCGCGATAACGGAGACGGGATTGGTTATGCCCGCGGTGTCCGCATATCTGTAGACCGCAAGATAATATCCGCCGAAGACTGAAAGGAGCACAAAGAACTCCATTGCACTCTCGGCAATGTAGGAATACAGGAATTTGGCGCTCATGAGATGTACCGCCGAAACCGGCAGGGTGGAAAGATGCTCCCTGTCCGACGAGAAGAACAGCACACTGAAGATGACCCAGGTGCCGAACACCATGGAAAAGGCGGAAAGCACCTGCATCTCAAAGAGCATGCCGCCTCCGGGATTTCCCACCTCTATCAGGGCCTCGGTCATAACATAGCTGAAAAATCCCACCACGGCTATGCAGGGGATCAGTATGAGTATCAGCACCAGGGCTGCCAGAAAGCGGTAGAGTTTCTTTTGGGGAAGGTAGGCGGCGGTGCCTTTTCTGAAGATATCAAAAAGGATTTTTACATCATGAAAGCTTTTCATGTAAACCGCCCGTCATAGTGATAAAGATCTGTTCCAGATCCTCATTGGGATGGGCGTTTTTCAGCTCCTCCACAGTGCCCTGGTACAGGTCGTGTCCGTGATTTATGATGATTATCCGGTCGCAGAGCTTTTCCGCCACCTCAAGCACATGGGTGGAAAAAAGCACCGCATTGCCCTTGTCGGCATGCTCCCTCATCATCTTTTTAAGCTCGAAGGAGGCTGCGGGATCAAGCCCGGTCATGGGCTCGTCAAGGATCCATGCCGGAGGCTCGTGAATAAGTGCCGCAATGACCATGGTCTTCTGGCGCATGCCGTGGGAATAATCCCGCATGGGCATTCCCAGGCTGTCGGTTATGTCAAACCTTGCGGCAAGCTGCTCCACTCTCTCCTTCCGCTTTTTTGCGGGGACATGGTAAAGATCTGCGATATAGTTTATGTATTCGATACCGGAAAGCTGCAGCAGTATATCGGGATTGTCCGCCACATAGGCAAAGCTCTCCTTTGCCTTCAAAGGATCTTTGACGATGTCGTGGCCGGCTATGAGGGCCCGGCCCCCGGCAGGCTTTAAAATGCCCGTTAGCATCTTTATCACTGTGGTCTTGCCGGCGCCGTTGGGACCTGCGAAGCCCACTATCTCTCCGGGCTTTATCTCAAAGGACAGAGAATCGACTGCTTTGAAGTCTTTACCGTATATCATTGTAAGGTTTTCTGCTTTGATCATAGCCGGATTATGATAACATATTTTGTCTTTATTTTAAAGCTTGACACATATCCTCTGATGTAGTAAAATACTTTTTGTTCGGTCGCTTTTGAGGCCAACATTTAAAGAAATGGGATCTTAGCTCAGCTGGGAGAGCATCTGCCTTACAAGCAGAGGGTCATAGGTTCGAGCCCTATAGGTCCCATTCATCTTTGTGGCGAGGTAGCTCAGCTGGCTAGAGCACACGGTTCATACCCGTGGTGTCGGGGGTTCGAGTCCCCCCCTCGCTATCCCCTTATTCCCATTATTAATATTTTCTTCCCCTTATAACGACCTTTCTTTTAAGGGAAAGCCATCCCTTTTAAGGGAATGCTATTTTGTCCTGTAGTAGCAGGTGCTTTTGCCGCTGCCTTCTCGTTTCAGTTCGCCGGATGCCACCAGCTTTCGCAAAGCGCCCTCTACGGAACTGACGCTGAGAGACGGGCAAAGCTCCCGGATGTCCTGTTTGGTAAAGCGTCCGATCTTGTTCTGTGTGGCAAGCCGCACCGTTTCAAGCGCGGATCGTTTGGTTTCCACCAGTGCAAAACGGTCTTCAAAATCCCTGTAGGCCGCAAGAATCGTTCCAAGCAGGTATTTGATGAACGGAACGGGATCGTCCGCTCCCTCATGCCAGCCGTCCTGCGACGCGGACAGCGCGTCATAGTACAAATCCTTATTCTTGGCGATCTTCGCTTCCAGCGAGATATATTTTCCGACATAAAAACCGCTTCTGTAGAGAAGGAGCGTTGTGAGCAGCCTGCTCATGCGCCCGTTCCCGTCGTTGAACGGATGGATGCAGAGAAAATCATGGATAAAAACGGGAATCGCAATCAGCGGTTCAAGCTCCAGATTCCCGATGACGCGGTTATATTCCGCGCACAGCCTGTCAAGCGCATCCGGCGTCTCATACGGCGCAAGCGGAGTAAAGAGCGTCTCCGTATGCCCGTCCGGATAAGTCGCGCTGATGTAGTTCTGCACCGTCTTCGTCCTGCCTGCCACGGGATTGTTCATGTGACTGTAAAGGATTTTATGAAGCTGAAGGATATAGTTCTGCGTGATTGGAATCGAGTCAAAGCTCTCGTGGATGATTCCCAGCACATCCCTGTATCCCGCGATTTCCTGCTCGTCACGGTTCTTCGGCGTTGTTTTCCCTTCCACAAGCTGACGGATGCGCGTATTCGTGGTAACGATGCCCTCGATGGCATTGGACGCTTCCGTACTTTGTACCTTGGCGATCTCCACCAGCTTCTCAAGCTCCTCCGGTCTTTGCTTCAGATACACCTCCTGCTTTCCTGCTTCTTTGTATATGGCGGCGATCAGCCCCAGCAGTTCGGAATCCCACTTTCTATCTCTGATCAAGGAATAGTTAAACTCTCTCATTCCCTTACCTCCTCTTTGTTTCCCTTAAAAATTGGCACATTTTAAGGGAAAAGTCAAGTATTTGAGGGCATTTCCCCTTAATAGCATTTATGTTTTAAGGGAAAATATTCTGGGGAAATCAAATAAACAGAATCCTCGTCTGTCATATACGCTTTCATGAACCTCGTTATGATATCGTAAAAGCTTCCGTTGATACCAGGATTGGTAAGTTTACCAAGCGGGAGATCGTTAATATATGTCCGAGTATAAGCAATGGGTCCCTGTGCCACTTTTCAAAAACAAACCCGCCCAAGAACGTCAATCACCAAAGCAATCTGCTCTGTCATTGGCATTCCCGGACGGGTTTATTTTGTGTTGATCAAAGAGAATTGTGGCCGTTCGCCACGCATCGCCGTCCTATTTATTCCCCGTCAAATTCAAATGAATAGATTACTGAGCACTGACTTCCGAGTAAATCCCTTGTTTCTTTTCTTTCATTACTTCTCTGGCCTGCTTCATTAGTTCACGATTTTTTTTAATTGATTCTTCAAGGGCTTTCACATCAGGCTTATATGAGGGATCCGATACAATCAACGTCAGAGGCTCG
>JAFYEL010000143.1 GCA_017544285.1 Lachnospiraceae bacterium
GGAGTGCGCACAAAGCTGTTAACCGCCTTCTTTGCCATCATCATTGCAAAGTCATCCACCTTTGAAACCCCGTGCTGCATCTCGTAGATCCAGTCGTAGTTGGCGGTTATCTTTGACACCATATCACCTATGCCCGAGTATAAAAATCTCACGGGGGCTGTCTTTATCACATCCGTGTCCACTATTATACCGTAGGCCATGGCTGCGGGAACACTCACCCTGCGGCCGTCCACCAGAAGGGAGGCGCTGGCGCTGGCAAAGCCGTCGCTCGAGGAGGATGTGGGCACGCTTATGAAGGGAAGCTGCCTGAGATATCCCATGTACTTTGCGGCGTCTATAACCTTTCCGCCGCCGATGCCGATCACCGCCTCGGCCTTGTTTGAGATGGAAAAAGCCATGGAGGTCATGGTCTCTATATTTACATCATCAAGCTCCTGATAGCTTAAGATATCAACCCCCGCTTCCTTGCAGGATGCCGTCACCTTTTCTCCGAACATGTCTATCAGGCCGTTTCCGAAGAACACGATGACCTTCTTGAGCCCATGGGCAAAAAGATCGCTTCCGATCTGCCCCAGGACCCCCTTGTCGATCTTAAGTATTGTGGGTATGGAAATCTCGCTTCCTTTGTTTCTGGCCATTTTATCTCCTTTCAGCCTGCGTATCTCAGGACTTCAAAAAGCTCCGACTCGGGTCTTCCGTTAATAAGTCTCTCCCAGCTGTCCTCATCCCTGTCTCCGTCGTAGAAGACGCAGACCTCTTCGCCCTTTTCGTTTTCAAATACCATGTAGGTCTCGCCGTCGGTGCGCTTGGGCAGAAGGTTCTCACCCTTCTTTATGGTCACCTCGTTTTTCTTCTCCCTTGAATCGTAGCCCTGAATGTCGGAGATCACAAGCATATGCTTGTAGTCATCCCCCTCTTCATCCACGCCGTCCTCTTCGTCTTCGTAGATGGTGTCTTCGAACCACATGATGGTGTACTCATCATCGTTGGGAGTTATCTTTCCGTTATCGTTCAGAGTGTAGTGCCTGTAAACGCTGAAGGTTCCCATGACATCCGCACGTGTCTCCAGGATCATGTTGCCCGTGTCATAGGGTACGAAGGAGTAAAGCGCCCCGTCCCCGTAGGTCTCAAGATATTTCGGTGCCTTTGTGGGATCGCTGACGTCAAAAATGTGAAGGCTGTCCCAGTCGTTGTAGCCTCCGGTCTCGATGAAGACAAAGGGCTTGCCCTCCTTTGTCCTGACAAAATAGGCGCTGTCGAATTCAAGATCCTCGGGAGTTTTTTCCGACTGCATCTCATCTGTGCCATTTACGAGGCTGACGCCTGCCTTAACGCTGTCAACACTGCCGCTCTCTTCATCGTATCCCTCTTCGTAGCCCACGTAGAGAGTCTCGGTCTTTCCGTCACCGTCCACATCGACTTCGTAGTTCTCATGGGGATTCAGCATGATGCACAGGGGCTCCGACTGATCCACATACTCGCTCTTTATGATCCCGGGGAACTCATCCTCACCTATGTCCACGGTCACATGGCCCATGGCATAGCCTGCAAGCTCATAGTCGCCGAACTCAAGTCTTATGAAATCATCGCCCAGGACCCAGGAGAAGGCTCCGTTTTCCGCATCTTCCTCGTGGATATCCCTCTTTGCAGTCTCCTCCCACTCCTCGAAGTAGTCATCCTTGTTTTCTGCCAGCTTAGTCATTGCGCAGTTGTAAAACTTCTCAAAGTCCGTAACAACCCCTTTGAGGGTCAGCTTCTCGCCGGTCTTTGTATCGAAATTGACGCCGTTCACCGTGGTACCGCCGTGTGCTCCTCCCATGTAGGAATAGCAGCGGCTCACATAGGAGACCACGTTGCCGTCGTTTCTTATAAGCTCCAGAGTATCCTCATAGGGCCAGGGGTAATACATATCCCCCTCGGAGGAGTATGCAAAGCTCTCCCTCACGCTGTTCTCAAACCACTCGGTAGCCTTTTTCCTGGCCTTAAAATCATCCTTCAGGGCATTTTTCAGAGCGTCGAAGCCCTCCGAATACACGGTGAAATACTGGATCTTTAAATTGGCATATTCCTGATAATCCCCATCCATCTCTTCCGTGTAGGTGGATATCCAGTCGTAATCCGTGCGCCTGCAAAGCTGAGGGATACCGGATGAGGCAGCTTTTGTTTCCTCCTCGGCCTTATCCTCCTGCTGCGCGCTTTCGGCGGCCTCTTCCTTCTTTTCCTCTCCTCCGGCAGGAGCCTCCTGAGTATTTTCCTGTGCAGCCTCCTGTTTTTCCGGAGCCTCGGGAGCAGGGGATGACTGCGCCCCGGCGTTGCATCCCGCAATAAGAAGTGTTACCGCAAGGGCTGTGGCCAGTATCCTGTTTTTCATTGTCTGTATTCCTCCGTTATATTCATTCTTTTGAAATATCACCTGTATCGGCCTTACTTTCCTTTGTACTCAAGACGGCCTTTGTAATTTTTATTCATGCCGTCCAGGGTGAGCACAAAGCTCTGATCTGCGGCCTGTTCCAGCTTCCTGTCGATCTGGGTCTTCTTTTCCGTGACGGTCTTTTTGCCGTAGCCGCACTTCACGTTTTTGACGCTTACCTTGCCCTTCTTTGTGCGCTTTAAGTTCACGGTTATGGTGTTCTTCTCGCTGTCGGTAAATAGCAGGGCCTTTTCACCTGAAAGGGATGCATCATAGCTAAAGCCTCCCAGATCCCTTGCGTCGATGGTAAAGTGCATGCGTCCCGTCTCAGTCGCCAGCTGTTTGTTGGCCTTCTTCACTGCCTTATTGAAGGCGCTTTTTGCCTTTCTGTCAAGGTTCTTATACTTCTCCGACTTCTTGTTGGCCTTAAGCTTCAGGTAGAAATAAGGCTTTTCGGCGGAAGCGTTCACATTGTTCTTGTACACATAGGTCAGGGTCAGTGTTTCCGAAAGCCCCAGAACAGCGCAATTCAGATCCGCGCTCATGGTCTTCTCCTGCTTTGCCGTGAGCTTCGTTTCCGCGCTCACATGCTTCTTTCCGTTGTAGCTTACGGATTTCCTGGGAGACATTACCACCAGCTTTAAGGGCTCGGTGCCATCGGAGAGGCCCTCCAGAGAGAACTCCCTGTCAGCCTCGCCAAGGCCTATCACAACGGTGATCTTAACAGGCGCAATGTCCTCATAGTTCTTTCCGCCCTCGACCTTATAGTACAGGCTGTACTCGCCCATTTCCTTCTTCCCCGGCACCTGATCCGACCAGGTATTGCCGTCAAGGCTGTACTTAAGCGAGCAGCCTTCGCCGGAGGCCTTAATGCCGGAGCTCAAAAGCTCCTGCTCCTCCCCGGTGTAGGGAAGCTTCAAAACCGTGCCCTCAGCGGGAGCACCCGAAAGCTGAATTATTCCCTTTGCTATGGTGACGGCAGTATATTCAACGCCGGTCTCCAGGCCTTCGCTTGAGGTGCCTTTAAACCATACGTAATAGGTCCCTGCATCCGCTGCTTCGGGGATCTGTATATCCCATCCCTTAGCCGGAGCATTGTCGCTGTCATCGGAGACGACATAGGATAAGGTTCCTGCCTCCATAGCGCCGGCCTCCACCAGCTTGTGAAGGCTGCCCGTATACTTAAGATTCTGTACAGCCAGGGGCTTCTTTGTTAAAACAGGAGGCTCTGAGATCTTCCAGGGCAGAACCGTCGTGCCTGTATAATTATTGGCTCCCGCGATGGAAATATAGTATGTGCCGGTTTCGGCTGCGCTGACCGCTCCGCCTTCCACAGTATAATCCTCACCCTGCTCCAGGACTGTGCCGGTACCTAATTCAACCACCTTGGGCTTCTTCTCACTGCCGTCCCGTGCAAAGACGCTTTTCAGAAGACCCGCGCGCTCTCCGATATCGGCCGCAAAGATGTTCACCGTCATGCCCTTAGGCAGCAGAGGTTCGGAAAGATAATTGCCCGCATCCTTACCTGTCACGGCAAAACCGCTAAGATAAACCGCAATGTCATCCCCCACGTTTTCGGTCGCGGCCAGGACTTTTGCATTGCTGTCGTCCAGGCTTACCTCGTCGTCATTTTCCACTCCGGTGAGGACTGCGTTGTAGGAAATGCTGCGATCGTTCTTGCGGTAAGCACGGTCCAAAAGGGTGATGTCAAGGCCCAGCTTCTTGGGCGCGATCCTGAAATCCGTCTCTGCCCAGTAGTTTGATCCGTCCTTTTTATATCCGATGGTAAGATGGTATTCACCCGGAAGAGAGGGCACTGTACCCGTATCAGTATACTCGCTTCCGTCCTTTGTCAGCCTTCCCTTATATCTGGCGGGAATAAGCTCAGCTCCTTCGGGAACATCAAACACAGGCTCCTTTGCTGCCTCTCCGTAGGTCCAGCCTTCCAGGCTGACCTCTGCCTTGTTCCCGTCCGTTAAATCAAACTGTGCCGCCCGGTTTATAGTGCCGGATGTATTAAAGACAGTCCAGAAGTTGTCAGATCCCACCGTTGTCCGGCTCACCCGTCCGTCGGCCGGTACAATGATCTGTGTATTTACCGTAAATATGCCGCAGTCCGCAGATCCGCTGCCGTCATCCCAGGCATAGAGCGCATATCCGTCCTTATCTTCGGATACCACACTGAGCGGACCTCCAACCCGGATCTCTCCGCCGGTTGCGACAACTCCTATGCTGTCGCCCTTGCCCTCCTGTGAGGTGATCTCTCCCGAGGTTACGGACACATCAGCATTCTTGTCACCGACCACATATTTCTTTGCAAAGATACCATAGGAGGTGCTCGAAGCATTCCCGGCTTCGATCCGGGTTTTTCCTCCGTCTGTTCTGCAGGTTTTCCCAACCAGCAGTCCCAGGGACACCTCTGAAATACCGCCGTCAAACTTGCAGACCGAAAGACCGCCGCTTTTCTGGTGCAGGTCGCCTCCGGTCATTACCCCTATGGAATATCCCTCCGGAACAGATGACGGATAAATAACTACTTCTCTGGCATCAAAAACCGCATCCCCCATGGCATAGATCCCATAGGACTCTTCCTTTGCCGGCAAAGCACAAACAGTAAGAGCCTGCACATCTTTTACCGTCAGATTTCCTCCGCATACCACTCCATAGTAAGAGTAAGCCTTCGCCTCGGCCCCGAACGGTCTTTGAAGTACCAGAGCACCGACATCGGTTTCACTTTCTTTGATGATGGTCAGATTTCCCGTAGCAAAGATGCCGGCGAAGTTATAGGGCTCGGTCTCAATGTTCTGATCCAGCGACAAATACCCATTGACCACAATAGTCAGATCGCCCTTTGCATAGATCAGGGCCTCCAGACCATCATCCACGTAATTATGCGTAAAACTCAGATCCTTTGCAGCATTGAGAGGTCCATTAAGATACAGTATCCTTTTAGCAGGGTCGAAAGAAAAAGCAATATCTTCCAATCCGGGCAGGATATTGTTCTGATTTTCGTCGGTAACCTCCGTATTGCCAACCCATACGCCGTAGTGCTGTACTCCCTCGGCGACCTTTACATGGCGGGATACGTTTCCGTCTAATCCAAGACCCGATCCATCACTCCCCATGGCGGCTACGCCGCCGCCTGCGGGGTCAACAACCTTTGTTTTATTATTCAAGTGAATATCTTTACCAAAGCTTACACGTACAGCGCTCTTTCCATTGGCCAGCTTGCCACAGGTGACATCAAGAGTTCCCCCGTTGACGGTCAGATCGGCGCCGTCCACGTCAATACCGTAGTAGCCCCCTCCCTTAAGGGTCACATTTCCGTCATTCATTATGAAGGGAAGATTAACGCATGCGATGGGACTGCGCCCCACAGAGGGCCTGGTGTTATCGGTCTGTATGTCTATGTTCAGCCTTGTATCCGCTCCCGAGATCACCAGAGCTTTGGGGGCAGAGCCGTTCATCCTTATGCCGAATCCGTCATCCAGTACAAAGGAGAAATCGCCCTCCAGTTCAACACTCGATCTATCTGCCTTTATCCCGGCTGTATCATCAGGGCTATCGGTCTCTCTATTCTTATTCAGATCCAGGCTTCCCTGTATCTTAACATCCTCGCCCTCAATGTGAATGAACGCATTGGTTCCATCGGAATAATTATAACTGCCGATCTTTTTTACATTGTCAAAAAACAGGACCTTAGTCTCCGGATCATAGCTTACGCTTCCGTCTGCCACGGGAATGTAATCTCTGTTGCTTTCCTTTACCTGCGTATTTCCTATCCAGATGCCGTAGGACTTGTCCTCTTTGTTTCCGACCACTACGGTCTTTTCGTACCTGTCATTCGCGCCGGCGATGGTGATAGACCTGCCGTTAACTGTCATAACATGCGCCCCAATGATATTGGTGACCGCAAGGGTATCGGCAAATCTGATCTCGCTTCCTATGCCGGCCATAAGGGCTGAGACATTCCCTGTTCCGTTGCCCTGCAAAGTGGCGCTTCCGCCTTCAAAGGAGATAAGGCCGGTTCCGTACATTTTAAGTCCCACTACGCCCTGGCCGTTGGCCACTGCGCTGAGATTTCCACTCTTCAAGACAAAGGCGGTATCGGAGGAGGAATCATCGCTTCCCAATATAATGGCGTGATCCTTTCGATCCGATGTAAGACTCAGGGTTTTCCCCTCATCCATGTTAACTTCCAGCCTGTGGCCGCTGTCCTTCAGCCAGACCGGCGTATTCATCAGGGCCGGGGGCGGATTGGATAAACCGGTGTGGGTAACTATGTTAAGGTCCGCACTTCCGGTAAAGGTCAGGTCGCCGTTCTCCACCAGGATGGCGGGTCTTCCGTAGTCCCAGTTATCGACTATGGATATCTCGGAATCGTTGATGGTTTTGACCGTGAGATCGCCGGTGGCATAGATCAGTGCCTGACAGTTCTGATAGGCATCCGCCGAAAAAGCGGTGGGCTTAAATTCACTCACTCCGTTTAAGGTAAGGGTGTGGGTAGCCGGATCATAGGAGATACTACCGCTGTTGAAATAACCGCTGATAGTCGACTGATTCTGCCTGGTAACCCGCGTTCCCGCGATCCACAGGTCGTACTCCTCCGGCTCGTAGACTTTGGTATTTACCGACTTTGCCACGTCGCTCCCCAGATATACCGTTAAAATATCTTCACCCCGTTCACTGCTCATGGGGGTCTTTCCCAGTTTGGCGGGCTTCACCAGAGCGGGCTTGCTTGCGTTATCATTCCATGCAGCTCCGTTGTTCAGGACTATACTTACTCCAAGTTCGGGTCCGTAGTAGCCATCTTTTTTCGCTCTCTGGGTCAGAAGGGCGAAGTCCAGGCCCTCCATCCGGCAGTTTTCGGAAAGCATCACCTTGCAGTTGGCATACAGGCCGGCGCTGAGACCGGTGCCGGAATCCGTGACAACATCATCCCTTCCCGTACCGGCTTTTTCACCGGACTTTGCCCTAAGGCTCGATCCTGACGCAAAGGTCACGCCGTTGGCATAACAATCCCGTGTATCGGTTTCTACGCAGAATCCGACGCTCATGGGAGAGTAGTCTGCCACACGTGAAACCGCCTTTCCGGCTGTGGCTTCCACACTTCCGGCTCCGCCGACCCACATTACATTGTCCTTTCCGTAGTAATGTTCCGCACATATATGAACGCCGTAGCTGTCGGCCTTACCGCCTTTTGCATCGCCGCCCTTTGCTATCAGCTTTCCGGAACGCAGGATGATGCACTTGTCCGATGATCTCACGTAAAGGCCTGCGCTGGCAGCCTCCTTATCGTCAGCACCCGTTACCGTCCCGGAGGAAAGGTCAAACACACCGTTTTCATCGGGGATATTGATATCCAGGACCTTCATGAAATTAGCGTTAAACCATGCTCCATAGCTCACGACTCTTTCACCGGAGCCGTTGACCTTTCCGCTCCAGGCGTGTACGCTGCTGCGGATCCTTGCCTCATCACCGGCCACCATCAATCCGACGCTGGTGTCTGCGGCGTTACCGCTCCTGAAGAGTATGTTCCCATTTCCCTCGTTAATGGTAAGATTGCCATCCAGGCGAATGCCGTAACTGGAGTACTCGGAATCGTTCCCCAGAGCCTGGAAGCCCTGTGTACCGGAAAGTACCAGACTGCCGCTTACAGCCATACCCTGACTGGTACCGGTCTCCATGACATAGGTGCCGGCCCTCTGCACGGGATGATGGGTGGAATTTCCGGCCCTGATATCCATACTGGCTCCGCTTATCAGAGCATCCCCTGCGCTCATTCCGGTGCTGCTGTAGGTGGAATCCGGGGAGCTTACCTCTATGCTGAGTACCTCAGGATCATCGGGGTACAGATTCTTCAGTGGTCTGCTGTTGATGGTAAGCTTGCCGGTGCAGGCAATACCGAAGCTGATATTGTCCGCCTCGTAGAAGCCGGAGGGCTTCAGCACAAGCTTGTCATTTCCGGGTAAGATGGAGTTTGTGATAGTCAGATCTCCGTTTACAAAGATACCACAGGGGATCTCCATGCTGTCGTTTCCGCAGGTTCCGGAGATCACCAGATTCAGGTCTCCGTCGCAGTAAAGTCCGTAGCCGCCGCTTTTTGAATTGTAGGTGCGGTGATCCCAGGGATTGTACCATCCCTTGATAGTATAATTCTTCAGGGAAAGGGTATTTGTCTTGGCGTCATAGTCGACACCGGCGGGCAGATAATAACCGTTCTTTGTCTGAAAGATCACTTCATAGCAGTCGCTGTATCCTTCTTCACCTGTGCCTCCCAGCCAGATCATGGTGGGCGTCTTGCCCTCATCATCGTCTGTATCGGCGTTCTCCTCACCGGCTCCGTCAACGCTCTCTATCATGCCGGTCTTGGGATCGGGCAGAAGGATATCCTCGGGATCTGCCTCGGGTGCCTCACCCTCGGGCATCTTCATCTCAGGTATTTCAGCCTCTGACTCCGCCACCTCAGGCGTTGCTGCCTCAGGAGCTGTCTCCTTGGATCCGCTCTCCTCAGGTACAGGCTCCTCGGAAGAAGCTGTCTCATCCAAAGATTCTGACTCCGCCATATCCTCAGCTTCTGCCTCAGGTACTTCCTCCCCGGCGGGCAGCACTTCTTCCTCTCCGGCGGGCAGCACTTCTTCGGAAATTATTACATCCTCCTCAGCCTCCGCTGCCACCGTGGGCACAGCTGATACCGGCAGGGTTCCTGCCACCACGGCAAAGCTCATGATCAGCGCCAGAATACGGCTCTTTGTTTTACCTTTCATGATATCCTCCTTATGTCTAAGCAAAACTGCTAAAATCCCTTTGACCTCAAAACTGTATTATACCAAAAAATGCGTTGCATCAAAAGTGGCATAAGGGCAAAAAAGGGCCCCTCCTTTCGGAGGGACCCCTTGGGATCAGCAACTATGCATTTTATTCGTGTTCAGGGATAGAAACCGGATTATTCGGAGTTCCACCGGGATTGGTCTCTGTCCATGTGCTTCCGTCAAAGTAGATCACATCGCCAGCGCCGGTTCCATACTTGTATGCCACATAGTATACTACATATGAATCATGCTTTCCTGCAGTGTAAGTAGCCTTGAATCCGATGGTTGCTGTACCGGGAACGTCTGCGGTGTTTGCAACTCTCTGAGCGGGCATATCCTTAGGATCTTTGTCCTGTGCATACATGCTTGATGCCTCAGCCTGTGCTGCGGTAAGGATGCTCTTTCCGTCAAGTACGTGCTGCTGTGTCTTTGCCCTGTCGATGTAGCCCAGAAGTGCGGGAACCAGGATCGCTGCAAGGATCGCAAGGATTACCAGTACTACGATCAGCTCAACCAGGGTAAAGCCTTTGTCATTCATTTTCTTTCTCATAACTAAATCCTCCGTTTCTATAGTTTCTGATTCGTACGTCTTTATCTGCAAGTGTATCACTGTACACCTGTCACTCTGTTTATATATCGGACGGAGTCGGGATTAACTTAACCCCTGTTTTTTATTTTGGAAAATCCGGGCTTCATCACTGTTGCCGCTGTATCTATAATACGTATCAGCCCCTCGGATTTTTGTATTAACCGGCCATTATGTCCCAAATTTCTGATACAAGGCTAATCTTATTCGTAATAGCTCACCCTTGCCATCTCCTGAACCGTGGTGGTTCCGTCCTTAACCAGCTCCAGTGCGGCCTGTTTCAGGGTCACCATACCCATCTCGTTGATGGCATAATCCTTGATCTCATCCACAGAGACTCCGGAGGTGATCATATTCCTGACGGCCTTGGTGATGGGAAGTATCTCGTGGATGGAAATACGGCCCTTGTAGCCTGTGTTGCTGCACTGTCTGCAGCCCCTTGCCCTCTTAACCCGGGGCAGGCGCATTCCTACGGTGACCTCTTCCTCGTCGGTCATCTCATCCCACTCGCCGCAGAAGGGGCAAACCTTTCTCACAAGACGCTGGGCTATGATACCCACCAGAGAGGTGGCGATCATGTAGGGCTCCACTCCCATGTCCACCAGACGGACCACGGAACCCGGGGCGTCGTTGGTATGGAGGGTGGAAAGCACCAGGTGACCGGTGATAGCCGCTCTTACGGAAATGCTGGCGGTCTCGTTGTCACGGGTCTCTCCTACCATTATGATATCAGGGTCCTGACGCAGCAGGGCGCGGAGTCCGACTTCAAAGGTAAGGCCCGCCGTGGTGTTCACCTGCATCTGGTTCAGCTTGCCCACATTTTTCTCCACGGGATCCTCGATGGTGGAAATGTTCACCGACCGCTTTGCCAGCTCCTCAAGGATCATGTAGAGGGTTGTGGACTTTCCGGAACCGGTGGGGCCCGTGAGATATATGATGCCGTTTGGCGAATTCAGCATCTTCATCACCATGCGGTAGTTGTTTTCCGTCATGCCGAAGGTGCCGGAGTGGTCTATATTCGTTGCGTTTGCCAGGATACGGAGCACCGCCTTCTCGCCGAAGACCGTGGGCACCACGGAAACTCTGACGTTCAGGTTGACGCCTTCAACGCTGATACGGAAGTGTCCGTCCTGAGGGACTCTTCGCTCCGCTATATCCAGATCGCCCAGGATCTTTATACGGGCGATAAGGGGATTGTGTATGTTTTTCTGAAGGGTCATGAACTCGGTGATGACGCCGTCCAGTCTCATGCGGACATCGGTGTGATGCTCGAAGGGCTCAATATGGATATCCGATGCGTTGGAGTTGTAGGCACGCATCAGAATGGAGTTCAGCAGATTTATGATGGGTGTCTCGTCGTCACCCTCTTCGATGTTTATCTCGATGGGCGCCGCGGTGGAAGAGGTCGATGTGGAGGCCGCCTTCTTTGCCGCCTTTCTTGCGGTTACCTCTGAGTAGTAGTACTGGATGGCATTTTCCAGGGGAACCTGCTCCGAAAGACCGATCTGCAGATCCATGCCCACCACCTGGCGGATATCCTCTATTCCGTAGAAATTCAGGGGATCGTTCACCAGCAGATGGAAGGTGCTGCCTTCAATCTTGTAGCCCATCATGCAGTATTTGTCCGCCAGCACACGGGGGATCATCTCCACTGCCTTGATGTCCACCTGCAGATCCTGAAGCTCCACTACCTTGTAGTCAAGCCTTCTGGCAAGGGCCTCAAGCATCTGGTGCTCGGAAATAAAGCCCAGGGCGATAAGGGCGCCGCCCATTCGCACTCCCTCGTGCTCCTTCTGGTAGGCGATGGCCTCACCTATTTGGGAATCATTTACATAGCCCATTTCCACCAGTACATCACCGAGACGGATGTTCTGATTTCTCCTTATCTCCATTTGTTCCTCCTGCTATACGGACCCTGCCGAAAACATCGGCCGGATCACCTTCAGACTACTGCTTGCACTGATATATATCGAAGGATATATCCAGGTATATCTTCTGGTCCATGACGTACTCGCCGTCGGCATCCTTCACCATATTGCTGCCTTCTTCCCACTTATAGCTCTTTATCAGATGGTTTTCCTTTGCGGCGGAGAGGTCGTCGATGAACCTCTGAAGGTCATTCCTTTCACCCTGAAGCCGCATGGAAACTCCCGTGGCGTATATACCCGTGGCAACCGCGGGCTCGTCCTCATAGAAATCCGTGTAGCCAGTCTCAGCGTAGTTGTCAACGGATTCGATATCGGTGGTAGTGCCTTCTTCCTCTACATACCCCTCTTCAGCGTGGGCCTCCTGCTCCTCAAACCTCTTGGAATACTGATAGGGCTCGGATTCAAACTCTCCGGTGGGCATTGCTATGTCAAGGGAAAATACGCTGAGGTGATATCCCAGGGCCATGCCGGTGAACTTCTTGTCGATCTCATCGGCGGTCATCATGGGGTAGAAATTCTCTCTTACCTTTACCGCCTGCTTTTCCAGCCCCTCGTTTTCACCCTGTACCATGGGGAGCATGGAGATCTTCATGTCGTTTATATCCTTAAGGGCCTTTGCGTCCTCGATCTTAAGGTCCAGCTCGCCAATGGCCTGGATCTGCGGTTTTATGCCCCAGTATCCGAAGCCCACAACTATGACGAACACCGCCAGGAATATGAGCAGGTTTTTATCTCTTTTGGTCATCTGCATCTGCATGGTTTATTCTCCTCTGCCCGCTGACTCTGCAAGAGTACAGGTCACATGTATGTTCCATTTGCTTACGGATGGCTCCCAGTTGTAGCCCGTGTAATCAACCTTTGAAAAAATCCTTTCCTCGGTGAGTCTCTTTATGAACTGGTTTATCAGATCCACGTTTTCAGCTTCGGCAGAGATGGTAATGGTTCCGCTCTCTGCGTCAAATGCCTCGTATTCCACATCCGCGTAACCAAGGGCGCATCTGTCAAAGACCTTGAGTACGTCCGTATCCCCAAGGGGGAAGGTGCGCATGTCGTCCTCCACCAGCTTTATGGCTTCTATCTGCTGATTGAGGAAGTAATTTCTCTCGGATATATTGTCGTGCTCAGCCACCGCAAACAGTACCTCGGGGCTGTTGTTATACGCATCGAGCCTGCTTAAAGCCCCCTCTCTGCCGAGCCTTACCAGCACCAGGGCCACCGTGGCCGTCAGCATCACCAGGGCCAGAGCTCCAAGGGCTATGATATATTTCTTTGCGGCAAGTCCCACGGACTTTGAGCGCTTTTTGATGATGGAGTGCTGGACCAGCATGTTTTCCATCTTTCCGCCGCCGTAGAGTCCGCTTATGGGGTGCACGTAGCTCTGCAGGTTCCAGTCGGTGCCGAAGCCCCTCTTTGCCACGTTGAACACCGAAACCGGGGTATTGATGCCGATATCGGAAACGGCCGATGCGTACATATCCCTGTCGTCGGGATGGACACCCGCTATCTGGATCTCTTCAAGCTCATGCTCTATCCTGTTTGCCTTCATGAACTGGGTGAGCTGTGACATGGAGTTTGCCAGGTCCATGGCGTACATCGGCGTACCCGGGGCCTGGAAGCATCGGTTGGAATTGTAGTATGAGAATGAGCCGTTCACCCACAGCACAGTGGAGAAGCTCATGATATCCGCAACTATGAGAACGAAGGTCCTGTGGCTCTTTGAGACCTCCTTTGCAACAAAATTGATGAGGGCGCTCTTTCCGGAATAGATTGCGGAAAGCTTAATGCCCGCCTTTGCAAAGATCTCTGCCAGGTCGCTGATGAAATCGGGCTCCGCAGCCTCTGCGTAGATCTTGATGTTCTTGCCCTCGCCCTGTCCCAGCTTAATGTAGGAGTAAACGTTCTGGACTTCCTCCTCCCGTCCCATGTCCGAGAATTCCCTGTCGATGAACTCCAGGGTCTTTTTTTCGCCGAGCACCGGAAGCTCCAGGGTGCGGCCCATGAACTTGGTGCTCTCCACCACCAGTGTCACGTCCTTGGGAGAAAAGTGCTGCTCTCTCCAGACCTGAGCAAGGAAGGGAATGAAGGAGTCGGTGTCCATCACTATTCCGTTTATGATGCTGCCCTCGGGGGCTTCAACACTGTAGTAGCGCTTTACGGAAAGTGCACCCTTTGAGGCAGTGCCTTCAACGATCTGAATCTGTTTGTTTGCCAGGTAGATTACTGTGTTCATGTTGTTCCTCTGTTTCTGTCAACTCCTAAATCATTAGTACGATGTGGCGATGGCATCGTAGGATCCGTAGATCGGCTGTATAACAGCGATTATTATAAACCCGACTATCACCGCCATCACAACTATCATGGCGGGCTCCAGGTAGGATACCAGTCTCTGCATTGCCTGCTCGGAATCATATTCCATCTGGCTGGCCAGGGAACTCAGCATCTTGTCAAGGGCGCCGGTCTCTTCACCGACCGCAATGGAGGCGGGGAGCTTCTTTGTAAAGCCGTCTACCTTGTCTATTGCAGCGGACATGTTTTCGCCGCCCCTAATGTCGGCAAAGACCTGATCAAACTGTTTTTCGATGTAGGAGTTGCCCACGGTGGTCTTTGCTATCTCAACGCAGCTGAGCACCGAGATACCGGCGGAATAAAGGCTGGACATGGTGCGGGCAAAACGGGCTGTGTATATGACCTTCCGAAGGTGCCCTATGGCCGGGAGCCGCAGCTCCAGCTTGTCACGCAGAAGCCTTACCCCGGGAATGGATACCAGCACGCGGTATATCACGTAGAGCACAAAGGCCACTGCGATGATGATGTACCAGCGGTTCTTTACGAAATTGCTTATGGCAAGAAGTGCCGTGGTGGTGGCCGGAAGGGTCTCCATCTGGGCGAAGAGCGACTGGAACTGGGGGATAACGTATCCCATTATCACCGCAACAACCACAATGATCAAAACGGTCAGAAGCTTGGGATAAGCCATGGCGCTCTTGATCTTTTGGTTCAGTCTGTGCTCTTTATCGTAATAATCCGCCATCTGCATGGCCACGGAATCTATGTTTCCGGAGGACTCGGCAGATCGGAACATGTTTATTATGAGGGGCGGGAAGGCATCCCCCTGAGCCTCCATGGCATTGGAAAGGGGTGTACCCGTGAGTATGAGCTTAAGGATGTTTGAGTAGTACTCTCTCACCTTAGGCTTTGTGGATTCGTCGTTGGAAATGATGTCCATGGCCCTTGCCATGGTGATACCGGAGCTTATCATCTGCCCCAGGTTTCTTGCAAACTCGGATATAACCTCTGATTTCAGACGTTTTGCGGAGACCGTGTCTACCTGCTCTTTGAACTCGGTCAGGTATTTTCCGTCCTCCTTGAGCTTTGTATGGAGATCAAGCTCATCGTTGGCCTGCATTACGCCGCTTATGGTCTTACCCTTATCGTCTTTTGCCTTGTACTTGTAGAAAGCCATTGTTTCCCCTTACGAAGATCTCCCCTTTGGTTTCGGGATCTTTACTCATCACCGGTGGTGTACTCCGCATACCTGATGACATAGTCCACCGTCCAGTCCTCACGGCCCGACTTCGTCATCCTGTATGTCACCTTAACGTGGCCGCTCTCATAGGTGAAAGCAGTCACGGCTCTTTCTGCTTTATCGTAGGCCAGAAGCCTTAAATTCCCATTGCTCTGGGTGACCGACAGGAGCCTCTCCCTGACTCTGTCCGTCATGCCGTCGGGGCTGGTGGGATCGAAAAGTGTCTCACCGGTGCCGTAGTACTCAACTGCCAGCATGTTTGTTGCCAGCTTTATATTTTTAGCCTCCCTGAAGGTCAGGTGCGCCTGGGTTGCCATGCGAAAGTAGAAAAACACAGGGATCGCAGCCAGCACTACCACCAGCACTATAAGGACCACGTTCCTCACCCGGAGCTTCCGGATGCGCTTATATTCGGCTTGGATTACTTCGTTAGCTTCCCTGGGATCCATGTATTTCCTCGTTAAAGTTTCGCCCTCTACCTGGCCTCTTCCAGATCGGCCTCGGGTATCATGAGCGAAGCATACTTCACATCGTTTGAAAGATCAAAAATTTCTCCCGTCTTTAAGCTTACAAGCACGGGCCTGGTGGGATAGCCTTCGTTATTCTTAACCACCCTGGCGGGCTCTCCGTTTGAGAGCACTACCACCTTGTCCACGGGATAGATGATAAGCGTCTTTTTGAAATGGGTCATAACCTCAACATCAAGGTCATCTCCCATGGATATAAGCATTTCAAAGGCCGTTGATTTGGAAAAGCCTTTTTTGTAGGGACGCTCGGTAACCAGGGCGTCATAAACATCGGCCACGGCGATTATCCTGGCAAACTTGTGTATCCTTGAGCTGTCAAAGCCCTGGGGATAGCCCCTGCCGTTCATTTTCTCATGGTGCTGGAGGGCGCCCATCATAACGTTGTCCTTGAAACCGCCCCTCTCCTTAAGGATCTTGAAGCCGAAGAGGGTGTGCTGCTTCATAAGCGCAAACTCCATGTCCGTCAGCTTTCCGGGTTTATTGAGGACCTCGTTGGGTATCTGTGACTTGCCCAGGTCGTGAAGGAGCCCGGCCATGCCCAGATCCTTCATTTCATCTTTGGTCAGACCCATACTCTTGCCTATGATGAGGGACATGGCTGCCACGTCCACGCTGTGCTTGAAGGTATACTCATCACTGACCTTCAGCATATCTATATCCACCGCAACAGCATCTGAATCGAGAATGGTGCTCACCAGCTCGCCGGCCACGTTGTTTGAGCTCTCTGCCAGATTGGCATCCTTGGTGTTGGTGAAAAGATACTCAATTCCCTTTCCCACACGCTCCTTTACCGCCTGGGAAAGCTCGACCTTTTTCTTATCCGGCTTGCGGTTTTTTTCAATCTGTTCCTTGGCAAACTGAGGGACGTACATGTTGTCGTATTCATCGGGCTCTCCCTCGGTTATGTACACGCGCATGATGCCGCGCTGAAGAAGCCTTCCTATCTGGAAATCATCCAGGAAGACGCCTTTCTCTATAAGAACCTGTCCGGCCTCATCGAGTATCGGATTATTCACTTTCATCCCGGGCTGCAGGGCCCTGGTAGGCTTTGCTACTTTTCTAACTGCCATGTTTTCTCCAATGGGCCTATCTGAAGTATGCGTCTACGCCGTCAGCTATGCCGGCCGCCATCTTCTGCTGGTAATCATCCGTGGCCATCAGTGCGTCCTCGTTGGGATTCGTCATGTATCCCACCTCAACTATGGTCACCGGAACCTGGCACCAGTTGATACCGCTCATGGTATCCGTCTCCCAGACACGCTCTTTTTTACACCCGGTCCTTGCCACAAGTGAGTCGAGCACACAGGTGGAGAGCTTTTTGCTCTGGGCGTAAAGTGCCCCGTTGTAGGGGTTGCCGGGGGTCTGGCATATGGTCATGGCTCCGTTTACCGATGAGTTGGTGGAGCCGTTTGCATGGACTCTGATAAAAGCGTTGGCTCCGGCCTTGTTTGCCATCTGAGCACGCTCCGCATTGCTTATGTTTACGTCGTTTGAGGTGCGGACCATCACAACGGTGTAGCCCCTGGCCGTAAGCTCGGCCTGAAGCTTTAAGGAAACCGCCAGGGTAAGCTGGTACTCCGCCAGTCCGCTGACAACTCCGGAGGTTCCTCCTGCCACCTTTGCCTTCATCTCGGAAGCGCCGGGGCCTATGGGCTCCTTTTCGTTGTTTCCTCTGCTCTGATGCCCTGCATCTATGTATACCAGGCGTCCGCCTCCGTTTGCGGGAGGGGGAGTCTGGGCCTGCTCTGCCTGAGCCTCGGCCTCGGGGGTCTGTGCATCCTCCCCGGCCTGTTCTGAGGGCTGCTCGCCCTGATCCTCAGAGGTTTCCTGCTCCTGTCCGGAGTCGGCCTCGCTCTGACCCTCTGCATCCTGTCCGGCTTCGGACTCAGATCCGTCCTGATCATCCTGACCCAAAAGGGCTTCGCCGGCATCTGCCTGAGGGCTGTCGCTGTCTGCGGACTCCTCAGTCTTTTCACCATCAGATGCCTTGCCGGCACCTGCACCAATGCCGTTCTCCTCGCCCATTGCTTTTATCAAAGCTTCGGCCTCGGCCTTTGAGCCGGCATCATCCTTTTCCCATATGCGTCCTGCCCCTGCCGAATCCTCCGGATCAAGGGATATCACCGGGGATGATGTATCACCGGCAGAACCCTTTGCTGCCGTCTCCCCGGTTTCTTCGCATCCTGAAAGCAGCAGCACTGCAATAAGCATCGCCGCCAGGAAGCGTGAGATAAACCTTTTCATAATATACTCCTCGAAAAATGCGCACAAAAACTCAAACTAATTCTATTCTCTTGTCAGGTTTTTGTCAACTTTCGGTACAACTTTCGGCAATCAAAAAACGGCGCAGGGAACAACCCTGCGCCGCCATATCACACTTTTTACTTAAGCCTTGCCACGCCGCTCTTTACCGCAGCCTCCGCCACGGCCTTTGCCACGGCAGGTCCGACCTTGGGATCAAATGCATAGGGAATGATGTAGTCCGCATTCAGCTCGCTCTCGGGGATCAGGTCCGAGAGAGCCTTTGCTGCCGCCATCTTCATCTCTTCATTTATATCGCTTGCCCTGACATCAAAGGTACCTCTGAATATGCCGGGGAAGGCCAGCACGTTGTTTATCTGATTGGGGAAATCGCTGCGTCCGGTGGCGATCACGGCCGCTCCTCCGGCCTTTGCGTCCTCGGGAAAGATCTCGGGAGTAGGATTTGCGCAGGCAAAGACAATGGCGTCCTTGTTCATGGTCTTTACCATTTCCGTGGTGACGGTTCCGGGAGCCGAAACGCCTATGAAGATATCCGCACCCTTGATCACATCCGCAAGGCTTCCGGCCTTTCTCTCAAGGTTTGTCTGTTCGGCCATTTCCTCTTTTATCCAGTTGAGGCCCTCGCGGCCCTTGTAGATGGCGCCCTTGCGGTCGCACATGGTGATATCCTTAAAGCCTGCGGAGAGCAGGAGCTTAACGATGGCTACCGCTGCCGCACCGGCTCCGCTGGTGACGATCTTAACCTCTTCCTTTTTCTTTCCAACGACCTTAAGGGCGTTTGTGAGACCTGCCAGGGTGATGACCGCCGTGCCGTGCTGGTCGTCGTGGAAAATGGGGATATCGGTCTTTTCCTTGAGCTTGCGCTCTATCTCAAAACAGCGGGGAGCTGAAATATCCTCAAGATTTATGCCTCCGAAGGAGCCCGAGATCAGGGCCACCGCATTAACGAACTCATCAACATCCTTTGACTTTACGCAGAGAGGAAAGGCGTCCACATCTCCGAAGGATTTAAAGAGCACGCACTTGCCCTCCATAACCGGCATGCCTGCCTCGGGTCCGATATCGCCCAGGCCCAGGACTGCGGTTCCGTCGGTGATGACGGCGCACATGTTGTGACGGCGGGTGAGCTCATAGGATTTGTCGATATCCTTCTGGATGGCCAGACAGGGCTCGGCCACTCCGGGGGTGTAGGCCAGGGAAAGATCATCCTTGGTCTTGACGCTCACACGGGAGATCACTTCGATCTTCCCCTTCCACTCGCCATGGAGTTTTAAAGATTCTTCTGCGTAGTTCATTTTATTTCTCCTTTGTATTTTAATATCAGCTCAGTTCTTCCATCAGCCTGCCGCAGGATTCCACATCAATATTGGAAATGGCGGTGCGCAGATGAGAGACGATCTCGGCCTGCCCGTTGGGGAAGCTGTAGGTTCCCAGCTCATCGGAAATGACCTCCATATCGTCAAGGTTCAGATCATCCAGAGCGACACGGAGCCTGCCCAGCAGCATGCTCAGGGTGGCCCTGTCGATCAAAGGTTTTTCTTCATCTGCCCCCGCGCTGTCCTCAAAATAAGGTGCCAGAACCTCTGCGTAGGAGCGGTATTTTATCAGCATATCCGGAGTGTCCACACGGATGATGGCCTCATCCCTGGCATTTCCGGCCTGCTCAAGCCTTGCGGCAAGATCCGACAGCTCAATGGCTCCGATCTGCCTTGATGCACTCTTGATGGAGTGGACCTCAATGGTGTAATTCGGCCAGTCCATCCTGTCAAAGAAAACCTCTACCTTGGAGGCCTTGATCTCTATGGTGCGGTAATACTCCTTAAGGATGTTCCAGAAGAGCTTGTCGCTTCCCAGCATATCCCTTGCGTAATCGGTATCCAGATCCCCGATCTTGATGACCTCACGCTTTTTACCCGCCAACTGTGCCATCTCTTCGGATGTCACCATCCTCACCTTTTCCGGAGGAAGCCAGAGCTTTACCTTTGACTCCAGCACACGGTACTCTATGGGCTTTGCCACGAAGTCGTTCATGCCCTCGTTGAGGAACATCTCACGGGCGCCGCTTACGGCGTTGGCGGTGAGGGCTATGATAGGGATCTCGTTGTATTCGGGATGGAAGCGTCGGATTATCCTGGTGGTCTCAACGCCGTCCATCTCGGGCATCATGTGATCCATGAAGATGATGTCGTATTTTTTGTTTTCTATCTTTTCCAGGGCCTCACGTCCGGAGAGCGCCCTGTCTACCTGCATCTGAAGGGGTTCCAGCAAACCTTCCGCAACGGTGAGGTTGATCATATTGTCGTCAACCAGCAGTATCTTAGCGTCGGGAGCCACGAAGCCTGCGGTGCTGCCCTCGTCCTCGGATATTTTCTTGAGAAAGGCTTCCTTTTCGCCGATGAGGGAAGAAAGAGAGAGCACGGAAACCGGCTTCTTGGTGATCTTCAGGTAGGTCAGATCCTTCCATTCACGGATATCCGCAAAGGCGTCCGCCAGAAGCACGGCCTGAACCCTGTCATAGCGGGGATCGGACATATCCACCTTGCTCATTATCTCCCGTCTGAAGAGAGCCTGTTCCACCACTATGTAGATGTTCTTGTCTGGATTCTGATCCACGATGGCGTCGACCTCGGCCCCGGGATTTTCCGCTCCGCTGAGGTCTATGGTGCGCAGCCCTATCTTTGCCGCATCGTCTATGAAGTCGTTTGCAACTTCCTTGTGGGAGAAAAATCCCACCAGCACATTTTCCTCGGGGGACTCAAGCTGTATACAGGGAGTGGGATCCACGATCTTCTGGGGAAGAGTGAAGGAGAAGGAGGATCCGCTGCCGTACTCGCTCTCAACGAATATCTCGCCGTTCATGAGATTCAGCAGCTTGTTTACTATGGCAAGTCCCAGTCCCGTTCCCTCTATATGACGGTTGCGTTTGCTGTCCACCTGCTGGAAGGAATTGAAGAGCTTTGACAGGTCATCCTTTTTGATACCTATGCCCGTATCCCTGATGGTAAAGAACAGTACGATATTGTCGGCATCCTTTATCTCGAAGCGCATGGTAAGGCGCACGTAACCCTTGTCCGTGAACTTCACCGCGTTGTTTGCCAGATTTATAAGGATCTGGCGCAGACGCTGACAATCTCCGTTTATCAGGCGGGGGAGCTTCGGATCGATATCCAGCAAAAACTCGATATTTTTGTGCATGATCCGGTTCATGATTATGGTGGAGACATCGTTTATGATGCTCATGGGTTCATAATCTTCGGGGGTTATGGAGAATGAGCCGGACTCTATCTTTGAATAGTCCAGCACGTCGTTTATGATGTTGAGCAGGGCCTTTCCGGAGGATTTGATCTGCTCCAGATAGTTGCGCGCAAAAGGAGGCAGGTCCTGGCGCAGGGCCATATCTGCCATACCGATCACAGCGTTCATGGGGGTGCGGATCTCGTGGCTCATATTTGCCAGGAAATCGCTCTTTATATGATCTGCCTTTTCCAGATCTTTCTGGGCGCGGAGGGCCAGAAGCTTTCCGTTTGCCATGTTTGAAAGAGCCCTGGAGAGGCTGTTTACGAAATCAGCCGTGCGCTTCAGAGTCTGTTTATCAAGGATCTTTACCTGACCGGCTGCTTCCCAGTATGCGTCCTCATCTATTCCCAGCTCTCTTGCCGCGCGGCGGACCGACTCCTCTTTGGGAGGACGAGTAAGGATCTGACCGCCCAAAAAGCAGCCTATGATATTGCCGTCCACCACTATTGGGGCGGAAAAGTCCATAAGTCCGGCATGGCAGTAGTAGGCGTTGGCACGGCCCGTAGCCAGGGACTCACGTGCACCGTAGCTGGCACATTTCTGGCAGAGCCTTCCACCCATCTGGGAGCACTGGGTAAGGTTTCCGCAGAAAGTACTGAACTCCCGCCGTTCCGTAATGGGTCTGCCCTCTGCATCCGTGATAACCGAAGCGACGCCCGTCATGGCGGTAAATGAATCCTGCATCTTCTGCAGGATAGATAGATTTATCAGATCCTGAAGTCGGGGTGAATTATCTGTTCCCATGGTCTGGTTCCTTTGGTTTACTGTGTGGGATTACCGGATGCCACCTTCTCTGCGGCATCAATCACATCGCTGACTATCTTTTCCCTGTCGTTGGCGATGGCCTGTGTAATGGCGTCAGCCCTCAGTGAGAAATCCTGCTGTACCGCATTGATCCTGCCCATCTCCTTTGCGAAGGCCTTTTCGTCTTCCATTTCCTCGGTGATGAGCTGCTTACGGGTGTCGGCTGCCTTTTCGTCAGCTGCCTTACGGGCATCATCCGCCTCCTGGGCTTTGCGGGTCTGATCCGCGGATGCCCTGTCATTTTCGGTCTTTTCTGCGGTGAGCTTTTCTTTATTGTCCTCTTTTATCCGGTCGGCAACGGAAAGCTCGCCCTTTTCCTCGGCCACTCCCGCCTCTTCGTCTCTGCGCTCTCTGCGCTCCATTTCTTCGTTGTAATCCTGACGGCTGATCTTGCCGAGATAGTAAAGCTGCTCAACCTGACTGTCGGTATATCCGGTCATGGAGGTGATGGGACGCTCTTCCTTAGCCTCAGCTGCGGCATCATTCTTTTTCATGACGATACCGTCCTTTATATTTTCCATTCCGGCCCTGCTGGCCCTGGAAGTATCACCGTCTACACTGACTCCGGTCATCACCGAATCTGCATCGGGATGAGCCCTGTCCACGCGGCGCTCCTGCTCCCTGCGGGCAGTTTCCTTTGATTCCTGTTCCTTTTCAACCTGACGGAGCCTGTCCCTGTCGTCGACACGTACGGGGTCTACAGCTCCTGTTCTGCCGATGGCACCGATGTTGCTGATTCCGTTCATTGAACACACCCCCTTATAAACCTTCGCCGCTGCATCAGTAAAATAACATCCGGCGAGAAATCACATGTTTACAATCCATTTTATTATCGCATTGTTCCGGCATTCGTGTCAATAAAAAACCACCCCGGAACACTCTCCGGGGCGGCCTTTGTAAGCCTGTATTATATTACTTCGACGGTAATGGAAAAATCTTTATCTACGCCTGGTAAGTCTCATCAGTCTGATGAGCTGGAGCAGCGAGGAAGCCACCGCTGCCACGTAGGTAAGTGCCGCGGAAAACAGTACGCTCTTTGCGCCTCCCAGCTCGTCGGCATCAAGCAAATTTGCCCCGCCCAGGATCTTAAGAGCCCGGTTGGATGCATTAAACTCAACGGGAAGAGTAACGATCTGGGCGATAACGATAAGTGAAAACAGGGCCACGCCGAATTTTGCCAGCCCCACCCAGCCGAAGAACAGTCCCGCAAATATCATGGGATAGGATATCTTTGAACCTATGTTTGCAAAGGGGATCACCGCCGACCTTATGGAAAGAGGCGAGTAGCTCTGCTGGTGCTGGATGGCGTGTCCGCACTCATGGGCCGCCACTCCTATGGCTGCAACCGAGGGTGAATCATATA